>NZ_JACVUO010000021.1:0-92626 GCF_016625145.1 Pantoea sp. S61 | reverse complement strand
CGGTGCTTCGGCCTCAAATATTGTGCCCCTTTCAACAACATTCACTTCAGCCCATCAGCCGACTGGAAGATCTGGATCAACATGCCCGCTATGGACTTAAACCCGGAGGTCTTTAACAGCAAGCACGATGGTTAATGAGCAGGCTGGGGGCGCTTTGGCGCAGGCAATCCGCAGCGCCGAACAGAGTGAGTCTGCCAGGATAGCCCGCAGGGACGCGGGCGAAAGGCGGGGCGGCACAGGGATGTGCCATCCCCGCCGTTCCGTCAGGCAGACGAACGAAGTGAGGGCACCGCGTCAGCGGCGCGAGGACGCCAGCGCCAAAGCGCCCCCAGCCTGCGTCGCCACCTGCGGACAACAACATCATTACCTGCGAACTACCACTTCAGCTGTGAATTAATCTGCGAGCATGCAACTGCATCAGCCAGCCTCAATATTTTCTACAGATTCAGGTGCAAAATTCAGCACCCGAACCCTATGCACGAGCCAGCAGCGCCACCAGTTCCTGCACATCCGCGACGTCATCCAACTCCATACAAATCGCTTCCAACTGTTCAACCTGCTCAACCGGCAATACACGCCCCGCTAAGCTACGGTATTTAGCCAGCAGCGCTTCAAGACTTAACGGATTGGCGGGCGCACCCGACGGCACCGGCACATGCTGCTGCCACTGCTCGCCCTGCTGGGTTTCAATCCGCACCCACGGCTCGTCATCGCGCCCCTGCTGCTCATCAATCATCAGCTCAATCCGCGCCATAAACGCATCAACCTGAGGGTGCAGACGTTTGGCATCATCGTAACTGGCTAACTCAGCGGAGCCGTACAACGCTCGTGCTGCCAGTGCATACGGCAGGCTCATTTGTGCACTTGCCAGGCTTTTCAGCTCACGTCCGCCACACATCTCCAGCAGGAACGGATTTAATCCCACCAGGATACGTTCAATCTGTGCAGGCTGTACCGAATGCTGCGTCAGCATCAGGTTCAAGGCATCCACCGCAGAATGGGTTCCACGACAGGCGGCATACGGCTTGATCGAGCAGCGTGCCAGCTTCCACACCACGCCAAGATCGGCGGTTAACGCAGCGGGTTGCTGTGTTTCAGATGCAAGGGTTTGCAGGAATCCGCCCCACTTCGCTTCGAATACCGCCGATGGCCCATTAATACCGCGCTGCGCCAGTTGCGCTGCCTGCACCCCACCTTCAGCTGCACGTGCGGCATGCAGCTTTTTGGTGTGCGAACCGTCGTGAATAAAGCCCCACAACCCACCGCTAAAGCTGGCGGCAATGCCCATGGCCGACGCGCACTGTTCGCGATCCAGCTGCAGCAGTGAACACACCGCCGCTGCGGCACCAAACACGCCACAGCTGGCGGTGGAGTGCCAGCCTGCGCCGTTATGCGCAGAGTAGCCGCCGCAAGCTTCCAGCACCCGGCGTCCGACGTCATAACCGATCACCATCGCCACCAGCAGCGCCTGGCCGTCAACCGGCTGCGTCGCCAAAGGCAGCGCCGCCAGAATAGCGGGAATAACCACCGCGCCCGAGTGATCGCAGCCGCCGGTATCATCCAGCTCATACATATGCGCAGCCACGCCGTTGAGCCATGCCGCCTGGCGTGGACTCACCTGCTTTGCACTTCCCCACACTTGTGCCTGCTGATGCCCACCTTCTGCGAGCGCCATTAGCAGACATTCGCGCCAGATTGGGCTGTCGCTGCCCGCCAGTGAAGCCCCGAGCGTATCCAGCAAATGGCGTTTTGCCTGTTCGACCAGCGCATCAGGCAGCTGTTCAAAACCTGTTTCGGCGATAAATGCCGCCAGTTGATCAAGCGAACTGCCCATGCGCACCTCCTGTGATGCGGGTAAACACTTCGGCTGGATGGGAGATATCGTTACCCGGCTGCGTTTGCCAATGCGTCGCCAGCTGCTCCGCCGTGGCGATCCACACGTTGTGCTGTTGCAGCGTCTCGATCAATTCACGCAGCAAGCCGATGCGCCCGGCAGTGCCGATGATTTCCGGATGCAGGCGCAGCAGATAACACAGGCCAAAGCGGTGGAAGCCCTGGAAGTCTTGCGTCATGTTTGCCAGCGTTTCGGCATAAGGTGCAATCCGCGACTGCCCCGGCGGGATGGCCGGGCTCAGGTTAAAGGCGAAATAGGGTTCGTCTTCCAGCGTGTAGTGCATCGGCAATTCCACCAGCCGCGTGCCTGGATGGAAGTACGGCAGATCGTCGCCGCGCCAGCTGGATGACCAACGAATACCCTGATCCACCAGCGCCTGTGCCAGACCCGGTTTCCACTGCCCTGCTGGGGTGCGGAAGCCCTGAATCGGTTTGCCGGTAAACTGTGCCAGCTGCTCACAGCCGCGCGTCACGCTGGCAATCTGCTGCTCCAGCGACAGCACCGAGAAATCTTCATGGCGCTCGCCGCTACAGGCGATTTCATGGCCATCAGCCACGATGCGTTTAATCAGTTCCGGCTGCTCTTGCGCGACGATTGCCGGTAAGCACCAGCTGGCTTTCAGCTGTTTATCTGCCAGTAATGCCAGTAAGCGATCCACACCGCGCAGGGTGCCATAGCGCCATACCGACAGGGTTTTATCGCGTCCGGCGACGGCCGGTGCCTGCGTCAAAATGCCGTGAATGTCGTTGAAATCGATGGTCAAAACGGCGGCGGACTGGAAGCCCAGCGGCCAGCGGGAAGATTCAGTCATGCTGTTGCTCCTGCAGATACCACTGCGCCACCGCATCACAGCGTGCAAACCACACGTCGTCACGCGCTGTCATATGTTCAAACAACTGCTCCAGCAGCAAGATACGCCCTGGCTGGCCAGAAATTTTCGGGTGGAATAACGTGGTCAGGCACAAGCCTTCATCCATCGCACCATCGAATTCGCGCTGCCAGTTATCGCGTGTGTGCGCATAGCTGGCGATGCGGTCGCCGCCTTTCGGGAAATCGGGCTGGCGCGTGTAAGCCAGCGAGGCGTAATCATCCATCTCCCACTTGCCAGGGATCTCGACCAGCGGCGTGTGACCCGCCACCGGGATGCTATAAGGACGGTCGTCGCCGCGCATGCTGCTGGAGTAAATCACCCCAGCATCACGCAAAATTTGTGGCGTTTCGGCATGCCAGTCACCCGACGGCGTGCGGAAACCGCAGGCCGTAATGCCCAAATGCTGTTTAAAGATTTCAGCGGATTTCGCCATCACGGCACGCTGTTCATCCGGCGAAATCGCCCAGAATGATTCGTGACGATAGCCGTGATAGGCCACTTCGTGGCCTTGTTCGATAATCGCCTGACACTGCTGCGGCCACTGCTCCACCACCCACGCCGGCACAAAAAACGTAGCGGGAATCTGGAAAGCGCGCAGCAGGTCGAGCAACCGCCCGAGCGCACGGTACGGCCCATACGCACCGAAGGTGAAATATTCTGGCGTTGACCACAGGCTGCCATTCAACATGGCATCGCCAGTGGGACCATCAAGGTCAAACGCCAGCGCCATACAGCCGCGTTTCCCCTGCGGCCAGCGCACTGCGCCCGGTTGTTGCATCGCTACGCTCCTTTAGCCCTGGTTAACGGTCGCCTGAGTCACGCCATTGTCGGCCAGACCCCATTTCGCGAGGATCTTCTGGTAGCTGCCATCGGCAATCATCGCGTCAATGGCCGCCTGAATGGCTGTGGTCAGCTCGCCTGCATCTTTACCGATTGCCATGCCGGTGTACTGGAAGGAGAAGGCTTTATCGAGCGGCTTATATTTGCCTTTCTCAAGATCCATGATGTACGGCAGCGTTTCACTCCCCTGCACCACGCCATCCAGACGGTTTTGACGCAGCTGAGTACGCGCATCGGCCGTCCCTTCGGCGCCGACCACAATGATCGCTGGCTTGCCGGCGGCTTCGCAGTGCGCTTTCGACCAGTTGGCAATCTCTACCGGGAAGGTGGTACGACGGCTGGTGCCGACTTTCTTGCCGCACAGATCCATGGCGCTGTTGATGTCGCTGCGCGCGGCCTGGGTGTAGAACTGCGGGCCGGTTTTGAAGTAATCGATGAAGTTAACCACCTTCTGGCGTTCTTTGGTGTCGGTCATACCGGACATCACCAAATCGACACGCTTGGTCACCACGGCGTTCACCATCTGCTCAAAGGCGATCTCCTGCCAATTGATCTTCACACCCAGCTTCTCACCGATCGCCTGACCGAGATCGTAATCCACACCAGTGAGCTGGTTGGTGGCCGGATCTTTGAAATCCATGGGCGGATAGTTCGGCATGATCGCCACGGTCAGGCCTTTCTCTTTGATGGCGGCCGGCACGGCGATGTCCGCCCAGGCGGAAGATTGCAGTAACAGCGCGGCACTGATGGCACTCAATAACAGTTTTTTCATGTTTTTCACCCCGGTCACGTTAAAGAAGAATCGCGTTAATAAAGTTTTTCATCCGTGGGTTTTGCGGGTTCAGCAGAATGTCTTCTGGTGCGCCCTGCTCGATAATGCGTCCCTCGTCCATAAACACCACCTGATTGGCCACTTCACGGGCAAAGCCCATCTCATGAGTGACCACCAGCATGGTGGTGCCCTCTTTTGCTAACTGGCGCATAACGGCCAGCACTTCGCCCACCATCTCCGGATCCAGCGCCGAAGTAGGTTCGTCAAACAGCATCAGTTTCGGTTTCATCGCCAGCGCACGCGCAATCGCCACACGCTGCTGCTGCCCGCCAGACAGTGACTGCGGGTAGTCGTGCGCTTTGTGTGCCAGACCAACGCGATCCAGCAGTGCCATTGCCTCTTCCGCCGCCTCACGCTTCGGACGCAGCAGGACACGGCACGGCCCTTCGATAATGTTCTCCAGCGCGGTTTTGTGCGGGAACAGATTAAAACGCTGGAAAACCATGCCGGTTTGCAGGCGCTGGCGGGCAATCTGCTTATCGCTTAACGCATGCAGTTTGTTGCCTGCAATGCGATAGCCCGCTAATTCGTTGTCGACCCAAATGCCACCCTGATCGACCTTCTCCAGCTGGTTGATGCAGCGCAGGAAGGTGCTTTTACCGGAACCGGAAGGCCCGAGGATGCACATCACCTCGCCGTAATTCACTTCGAGGCTGACATCCTTCAGCGCGTGGAACTGGTCGAAATATTTGTTCACCTTGACGGCGCGCACGATGTTTCTCATCTCTCTCTCCCAATTACTGACGCTGGCGGTGGCCGCGTGAGAAGAAGCGCTCAAGGCGACTTTGACCAAACGACAGCACGGTGACGATGATCAGGTACCAGATGCCCGCCACGAACAGCAGCTCCATCACGCGCGCATTGGCGAAGTAGATGGTTTGCGTGTTGTAGAGCAGTTCGGAGTACTGGATCATGCTCGCCAGACTGGTGGTTTTGATCATGCTGATGAATTCATTGCCCACCGGCGGCAAAATCACGCGCATCGCCTGCGGCAGAATAATGCGTTGCAGCGCTTGCAGACGTGGCATGCCAATCGCTTTCGCCGCTTCATATTGACCGGTATCCACAGACAGCAAGCCGGCGCGCACCACTTCGGAGGTGTAAGCCCCCTGGTTGATGCTCAGACCCAGCAGCGCCGCGAGGAACGGCGTCATGATGGTGACGGTTTGCACGCTGAACACGCCGGGAATATTGATGGTGGGAAACACCAGCGCGAGGTTAAACCACAGCAGCAGTTGCAAAATCAGCGGCGTACCACGGAAGATCCACGCGTAGCCCACGGCGATGTAGTGCAACACCGGATTGGGCGACATATACATAATCGCGGTGATCACGCCGAACAGGATGCCGAGCCCCATTGCCAGCACCGACATAATCAGCGTGTTCACCACGCCGTTGAGGATCGCCTGAGCAGTAAAGAACTGGCCGACAAATGACCATTCAATGTTGCCGTGCGCGAAGGCATTCACCAGCAACGCCAGCAGCACCAGGATCACCGCCGAGGCAGTGATGCGACCGTAATAACGGCGCGGCACCACCTGATAGCGATCCAGATCGTAATGCGTCTGCTCGCGGCTGTTTTTCAGGCTGGGTTCAACCGGGGTGGTTTGCGACATCAGCGTCTCCTCAGGCGCGCGGGCCAGCGTAATCTTCAGTCCAGCGCTGCTGGTCCTGCATCAGAATTTGCAAACGCGCTAACTGTTCACGTACCCGGGCGGGTGCAGTGCCGCCATAGCCACTGCGTGCCGCCAGTGCGGCTTCCAGCGTCAAAGCGCTGCGCACTTCTGGCGTTAAACGCGCGTCGACGGCCTGCAACTGCGCATCGCTTAAGTCGGACAGACCGCAATCTTCGCGTTCACAAAGTTGCACCAGCTGACCGGTGATTTCATGCGCTTCACGGAAAGGCACACCGCGCATCGCCAGCCAGTCGGCGACTTCCGTTGCCAAAGTGAAACCATCCGGCGCTTGCTCACGCATGACGTCGGTGTTGAATTTCAGCGTCGACATCATGCCCGCCATAGCAGGCAGCACCAGCAGCAGCGTGTCCACAGCATCGATCACGTTGCGCTTGTCATCACTGAGGTCGCGGTTATAGGAGAGCGGCATCGCTTTCATGGTGGTGAGCAACGCCATCAGATTGCCGACCAGACGTCCTGAACGACCGCGCGTCAGTTCGGCAATGTCCGGGTTTTTCTTCTGCGGCATGATTGAGCTACCCGTGGCATAGCTGTCATGCAATTCCACCCAGCGGAACTGGCGCGACGCCCACATGCACACTTCTTCACACAGGCGAGACAGGTTGATACCGATCATGCTGGTGACGAACAGGAATTCTGCGGCGTAATCGCGGCTGGCAACGGCATCGATCGAGTTCTCGCACGGTGCCAGATAGGCCAGATCTTCAGCGGCTTTTTCCGGCTGGCGTGCAATTACCGATCCTGCCATCGCTGCGGCACCGAGTGGGCAGCGCGCGCTGCGGCGATCCCAGTCCTGCATACGCTCAATATCGCGGGCAAAAGATTGCGCATGAGCCAGCAGTTGGTGACCAAACACAATCGGCTGTGCCTGTTGTAAATGGGTGAAGCCCGGCGCCACGCTTTCGGTGTGCAGTGCCGCTTGCTCAACCAGAGATTGCTGCAGTGCCAGTAAAGCGCTGACCACTTTGCGGCCGTTATCACGCAGGTAGAGACGCAAATCGTTGACCGTCTGATCGTTACGAGAGCGACCGGCGCGCAGTTTGCCGCCCAGTGGTCCTAAGCGCTCGGTCAGTGCGCGTTCAATGAACGTGTGGACATCTTCATCAGCAGCAATCGGGTGCAGATTGCCCGCACGATAATCAGCATCCAGCGCATCAATCGCTGCCAGCATGGTTTTGAGTTCTTCACTGCTCAGCAGATCGCCGCGTGCCAGTTCACGGGCATGTGCCCGGCAGCCTGCTAAATCGTAAGGTGCCAGGGCAAAGTAATAATCCGGGCTGCGCGACAGCGCGGTTAAACTGGCCGCCGGTGCCGCTTTAAAACGCGCGCCCCATAACAGTTCGGCATTATCAGACATGCTATTTCCCCTTACAAATACTCGTCAGCGATATGGAAAAGATATGAATAAACCAGCTGTGATAATAAAAACTTATTTCACACTCACACTGGTAAATACGTCATATTTCAGGTTCACTGTACTTTCACCGCAATTATTCCGGAGTTGAATAGCAAAGATGGAAAGTAAAGTTTCCCAGTCTGGAAACAATGCAAATAATCGCGGCGACAATGCGGTTCTGGCACTGAGTAATATTGACTTAAAATTGCTTCGCGTATTTAAATGCGTGGTGGAAGCCGGAGGATTAACCGCTGCCAGCAACGAACTGAATATTGGTTTAGCCGCCATCAGCAAGCAGGTTTCCGATCTGGAGATTCGTCTCGGCATGACGTTATGCAGCCGTGGACGCGAAGGCTTTGAACTGACGCAGTACGGCATTAATGTCTATCAGGCCACGCTGGAGCTGTTCGTCTCCCTGAATCTGTTCCGCGAACGTCTGCACAACAGCCGCAATGAGTTGCTGGGTGACATCGCCATCTGTGTGGTGGACAACACTATTTCTGATCCGCATTCACCGGTCACTGCGGCGGTGCAACAGTTGCACCAGAAAGCACCAAAGGTGCAGATTCGCTTACAGACTGCGCAATTAGATGATATTGAACGGGGCATGAGTGAAGGTCGTTTTCATTGTGGCATTGCGCCGGTTTATGAAATGAAAAGTGATTTTGATTACTTCCCGCTTTATAAAGAATATTCGAAATTATATTGCTCCATGTCACATCCTTTATATTCTGGATCTTGTGATAAGAATATATCGGTGGAAATATTACGTGAGCAGAAAATCATTAATCATTTATATGTCACGCCGCGCGATGACCGTCGCCTCATTCCATTACAGGACAGCGGTGCGCAGGCGGTGCAAGTGGAATCCGTCGCCATGCTGATTCTAACCGGGCACTTTATTGGTTATTTACCCGAACACTATGCCGCGCCCTTTATTGCGAGGGGGCAGCTTTGTGAGTTGGGTGATGAGTCGGTGCGCCGGGAAAATCCGTTCTGCCTGATGATGAAAAAAGGCCGGAAAATTAATCCGATTATCCGGCTATTTATGCAATCACTGGGCCTGGCAGAGGCCGAAGAGGCGCACTAAGTTGGTGCAATCACCCCACCACTTTATACATCACCGTGGTGGCATCTAACGCCCCTTCCGTCGATTCGGCGTACAACGGAATGGAACCCGCAATTTGCCAGTCCATCGATAAGTAGAGTTGCGTGGCCACATCGCCGCTGCGCGTATCCAGCACCAGCAGTGTTTTACCCTGCTCAACCGCTAATTGCTCAGCCTGCTGCATCAGACGACGCGCAATTCCCTGACGCCGGGCACGGGGATGCACCAGCAATTTACTGATCTCCGCGCGATGACGGCCATTCGGCATAGCACTAAACCCGACCATCACTGTCGCGACAATCACACCCTGCTGCCACGCCACGAGCAGTTGATTATCGCCGCTTGCCAGGCTGTAGATTTTATCCTGCCAGAAGCGTTCCATTGCTGCGCGATCCCCGGCATCAATAAAACCGACGCTGGCCCCGTCAGCCACGCAACCGTGTAACACCTCGGTCAGCGCGGCCAGCAGGGGCTGTGCCTGTGTAGCACTTAACTGTTCAATTTCAGTCATGGTTTGCACACCACCAAAATGTAACGTGCGCCGCCTTCCGGGTGCGCCTGAAATGATGATTTGCCGGTGAGATGAAAACGCAGGCAATCCCCCGCCTGCAGCGTCCAGCGTTGATCGTCCATGGTGAACGTCAGCTCGCCGGATTGCAGCCAGATATGCTGTTCCAGCCCCTGTACCGGAGGTGCGTCATAATCGATGCGCGCGCCGGGGCGCAGCACGCCTTCCACCATTTCCGCTTTGAAGTGGCTGGCCGGTGGCGAGACGCTGCGGCGCTGATACCCGCTGGCATCATCACGCCACACCGTTTGATCGCTAGCCTTGAGTAGCAGCGCCGCTTCCTCTTCCACTTCACTCAGCAGGCGTGACATGGTCAAGCCATAGGCAACGCACAGCCGGTTAAGCAAAGCGGCTGTGGGGCTGGTTTCAGCCCGTTCAATGCGCGACAATGAAGCCCGGCTGATGCCGGTAGCCATCGCCAGTTCGTCCAGTGACCAGCCACGTTGCACACGCAATTCGGCTAAACGTGCGGCCAGTCGGTCTTCGGTATCCGGTACAGACATGTTCACCTCTCATATATGGGAAATAATTCTCACATATGAAATAAAGCCTTAATTTGCATAAACCGTCAAGTTGTACAAACATAAAAGAGTTGTACAACCCAAACGAGGCAGTTAAGGTGTTGTAATGCAGGTCAGAATTTTCGAGGACGCCATGGCCTTATACAGTATCGGCGATGTTGCCGAACGCTGTGGAATCAACCCGGTAACGTTGCGCGCCTGGCAGCGCCGTTACGGTTTATTAAAACCTCAGCGTACAGAAGGCGGTCACCGCCAGTTTGATGATGAAGATGTTCAGCGGATTGAAGAGATCAAACGCTGGATAGAGAGTGGTGTGCCTGTTGGCAAGGTCAAAGCCCTGCTGGAAGGCCAAAGCATTAATGTGCACGATGGCTGGACCGCACTGCAGGAAGAGCTAATGAGCGTGCTGCGTCACGTTCGTCCGGCTAAACTACGCACTAAAATTGCCACCATTGGCCGCGAACATCCGGTGGATGCACTGATTGATCATGTGTTTGTCCCGGTGCGTCAACGTCTGGGGCTGGATCAGCACACCGCGCGCACCATGTGTAGCCTGTTAGATGGCGCACTGATTGATTACGTGGCGTTTTGTCTCGCTGGCGGCCGAAAAAAGGCCGGCAAAGATGCTTTAATGATTGGCTGGGGCGTGGAAGATCGTACCCGTCTTTGGCTCGAAGCCTGGCGCTTGTCACAGCAGGGCTGGCGCATGGATGTCTTAGCCGAGCCGCTGGATATGCCGCGTCCTGAACTGTTCCCCGGTCAGAATCTGTTTATCTGGACCGGTAAAAAACCAACACGACGCCAATTAGAGCAGTTTGAGCACTGGCAGGCGCAAGGGTTTGCCACCCATATTCACGAACCAGCCTGACAAAAAATCGCACACACGGCCTTTGCCTTGCCGGGTGTGCGCGTTATCATGCCGCACTCCATGACTTTTCTCAGGTTTCCCTTATGAACTGGAATAAAATTCTCATTGGCACCCTGTTTGCCGTGATGGCCATTGGCGGCATGGGTGGCATGATGCTGGTAGGCTACAGTCTTATCCTTCCCAGCCACTGAGTTGACGTTGCACGCGTTCTAACACGCGGTCGCAAATCAGTGCCAATAGCGCCACCAACAGCGCGCCCTGAATGACATAGGCGGTGTTAAAGCCGCTCAGTCCGATAATCACCGGCGATCCCAGACTTTCTGCGCCCACCGTAGAAGCGATCGTTGCGGTGCCGATGCTGATCATCACCGATGTACGCACGCCAGCCATGATCACCGGTGCGGCCAGCGCCAGTTCAATCTGCCATAAGCGCCGCCAGGGCCCCATACCCAGCCCAACGGCAATTTCCCGGTTGCTGTCGGGCACGCTATCTAATCCTGCCAGCGTGCCCTGCAAAATCGGCAACAGCCCGTAAAGAAACAGCGCCATAATGGCAGGTGTCGCGCCAAATCCCATCACTGGCACGGCTATCGCCAGCACCGCTACCGGCGGAAAAGTCTGCCCTGCTGCCGCCAGCGTCTCCAGTAACGGTCTGAATGCCCGCCCGGCACGTCGCGTGGCGAAAACCCCACAGCCTACGCCAAAAATTATCGCCAGGGCGCTGCCGCTGACCACCAGTGACAGATGTGCGAGGGCCAGCCGCCAGAAGCTCTCCTGCTGATATAACGGACGTTCCAGCTGCGGGAACCAGTGGGTAAACAGCGATCCGCTGTACGGCAATCCCCACAGCAACAGCAAAAACGTCGCCAGCAGCCAGTAAAGGGGATCGCGCCATAACCGCATCACATCGCCTCCCGCTGGCGCAACAGATCGCTGAAGTGCAATACACCCAACGGCTGTTGATGCTGATCGATCACCGGCAGTTTGTCGGTGCGCCGGGCGATAAACTGAGACAGCGCCTCACGCAGCGTCAGGCTGGCAGCTATCGGCTCACCGTCCAGCCACTCACCGCGCCGTGCTGCACCGCCCGCACGGCCCAATGCCAGCAACCGTACGCCTAGCTCGCTGCGGCCAAAGAATTCACGGGCAAAATCCGTGGCCGGTTGCGTCAGCAGTTCAATCGGCTTGCCCTGCTGCACGATTTCACCGCCATCCATCAATACCAGTTGATCCGCCAGCGTCAGCGCTTCGTCGATATCGTGCGTCACCAGCACCACCGTGCGTCCTGACAGCTTCTGAATGCGCAGCATCTCCTGTTGCAGCGCCTGACGGTTCACCGGATCGAGCGCGCCAAACGGCTCATCCATCAACAATAGTTCGGGATCGGCCGCCAGGGCGCGCGCCACGCCAACCCGCTGCTGCTGACCGCCGGAGAGTTGATGGGGAAAACGCGTCGCCAGATGCGTATCCAGATTCAGCAACGCCAGCAGTTCCTCTACGCGCTGTTGAATTTTTGCCTGCGGCCAGCCGAGCAGTGACGGCACGGTGGCGATGTTCTTTGCCACGTTCCAGTGCGGGAACAAGCCAATCGACTGAATGGCGTAGCCAATGCGCCGCCGCAGCGCGCGCGCATCCATGCGTTCAATCGGTTCACCGGCAAAGCGGATTTCGCCGCTGTCATGTTCCACCAGCCGATTGATCATTTTAAGCGTGGTGGATTTGCCTGAACCGGACGTGCCAATCAGCACGGTGAAACTGCCCTTCTCAATGTGCAACGTGAGATCACGCACCGCCGCTTTGCCGGCAAATATTTTGCTTACCTGGTGAAACTCAATCATCGGTTCTCTCCAGCAGTGCCGACAGTAAACGCAATGCGGCATCAAACACCACCGCCAGCGCGACCACCGGAATCACGCCCAGCAACACCAAGTCCAGTGCGCTGCTTAGTAATCCCTGAAAAACAATGGCGCCAAAGCCACCGGCACCAATCAGCGCGGCAATCACCGCCAGGCCAATGGTTTGTACCACCACCACGCGCAAGCCCGAAAGCCACACCGGCAGCGCCAGCGGGAGTTCGGCGAGCCAGAACTGTTGCAGCTCGCTCATGCCCATACCGCGTGCGGTTTCACGTACCTCCTGCGGCACCTGCTGCAACCCCGCCACCACGCTGCGCACCAGCGGCAGCAACGCATACAGCACCAGCGCAATCAGCGCCGGAGCCAGACCAATACCGCTGATGCCCCAACTTGCCAGTACCGGGAAGTGAGCCACCAGCCCCGCCAGCGGCGCAATCAGCAAACCAAACAACGCCACAGAAGGCACGGTCTGGATCAGGTTGAGTACGCTGAAAGCGGCACTTTGCCAGCGCGATCGCCGGGCAATCACCAGGCCGAGCGGCAAACCAATCAATACCGTCGGCAACAGCGTGCCAGCCAGCAACAGCAGATGCTGGCTGAAGGCGGCATCAAATACCGCCGTGCGGTTGGCATACTCTTTCATCAGAGAGAGGTGGTCGAGATGACCGCTGAGCAATAACAGCAGCGGCACCAGCCAGATTTGCAGATTCAGCAGGATACGCCATGGCGTACTGGCGGTGAGCTGGCGGATAGCCTCAGCGGCCAGCAATAACGCCAGCGCCGCCGCACACCATAAACCGCTGCCAAAGGCCGTACGTGCCAACGGGCTGCCATTGTTAGCCAGCTGCGCCGCCGTCTGCCCGCCAATAAAGATCAGCAGCGCAAACAGAATCTCAGCGTCCAGCAATGCCATCACCAGATTGCGACGCCGTGGCTTCCACCACAATCCTTGCCATAACCAGAGTAACGGCAGCAGCAACAACCAGGATTGCGCCACTTGCCATAACATCAGCGGCTGTCCGGACACCAGTCGGTTGGCGGCGAAACTGAGTAACGGCAAGGTAGCCAGAGCCAGCGTGATCAGCAGCGTTAAAACCAGCAGCACCGGCTGCTGGCGCGGTCTCAGTAACAACGACACCGCTTACAGCAACTTATTCTGCTGTAGCCACTGCTTCGCCACCTGGCTGGCATCCTGACCGTCAACCGCAATCTGCGCATTGAGCTGTTGCAGGGTTTTCTCATCCAGCTTACTGAACACCGGCTGTAACCAGTTGCCGATGTCCGGATACTGTTTCAGCACGCTTTCGCGGATCACTGGCGCAGGCGCATAGATCGGCTGCACCCCTTTCGGATCGGTCAGGGTTTGCAGTCCGAGCGCCGCGACCGGGCCATCGGTGCCATAGGCCATCGCGGCATTTACGCCAGACGTTTGCTGCGCGGCCGCTTTGATGGTCACCGCTGTATCACCGCCCGCCAGCGACAGTAGCTGTGACTGATCCAGCTTGAAGTTGTAGGCTTTTTCAAACGCAGGCAGTGCATCGCTGCGTTCGATAAATTCCGCCGACGCCGCCAGCTTGAAGGTTCCGCCTTTTTTCAGGTAAGCGCTGAGATCGTCGAGGGAGTTAAGATTATTTTTCTGTGCCACATCGCCGCGCACCGCAATGGTCCAGGTGTTATTGGCGGGTGCAGGAGCTAACCACACCAGATGGTTTTTATCCGCATCGAGCTTTTTCACCTTCTCATAGCCCTGCTGCGCATTTTTCCAGGCCGCATCTTTCTCATCACTGAAGAAGAACGCGCCGTTACCGGTGTATTCCGGGTAGATATCCAGTTCACCTGCGGTGATGGCTCCGCGCACGACCTGCGTGGTGCCGAGCTGGATCTTGTTAACCGTTTTCACCCCATGTTTATCCAGCACCTGCAGAATAATGTTGCCTAACAGCGAGCCCTCCGTATCAATCTTTGAACCGACCTTAACCGGATCGGCGGCATTCGCTGCGCTTACACCCATCGCGAGTGCGATTATCCCCAATAAACCCTGCTTAATCATGCCGCTGTCCTCTGCTTATGTTTTCAGTCTGTGACTATCAAGCGTAGCCTGGCGAAACAGGATGGGGGCGGTCAAGCGCCTAAGTTCGAGCTTTTTCTGCTATTTAATGCACATTGCTTATAACCCATTTGCAGGACTTATAACCAAATGGAATTTTTATTGCGTTTTAGTAGGCTTATTCTCATAGGCCCACTCTTTACAATAAAATACATAACATCATGTCCGATTTAGCTTCTCCGGCGCACGTCGCGCTGGCAGGGAATGCGCCAACTGGCGAAACCAAGTGGATACGCAGCGCGGCTGACGTGTCGAATCTCGTTAACAACAGCAACGAATCACGCAGCAATGCGCGCATCGTGGTGGCCATCGCCCTCGGCGGAGTGTTCCTGGATGCCTACGATCTCGGCGCACTGGCCTTTGGTATCAAAGATGTCACGCGCGAATTTAACCTGACGCCGACCGGCACCGGCATGGTGGCCTCCGCGATTACCTTCGGCGCGATTGTGGGTGCGCTGATTGGCGGTTATCTCACCGATAAAATTGGTCGCTACCGCGTGTTTATGGCCGATATGTTCTTCTTTGTGATTGCCGCTCTCGCCTGCGCTTTTGCCCCTAACGAATATGTGTTAGGCGGTGCGCGCTTTGTGATGGGGCTAGGCGTTGGCATCGATTTGCCGGTCGCCATGGCGTTTCTTGCCGAGTTTTCTAAACTGCGCGGGCAAGGGAATAAGGCCGCCAGCGTGGCGATGTGGTGCCCCACCTGGTATGCGGCGATCAGTATTTCCTATCTGCTGGTGCTGCTGCTGTATGCGGTGCTGCCGGAGAGTCACACCGATTGGTTATGGCGGCTGATTCTTGGTTTCGGCGCGGTGCCGGCGTTGCTGATCATCGCCATTCGCAGCCGTTATATGAGTGAGTCACCGGTATGGGCGGCCAATCAGGGCAATCTGCACGGCGCCGCGCAGATCCTGCAGCGCTCTTACAACATCAATGCACACGTTGCGGATGATGCAGAACTGACGCCCGCTAAACCGGTGCGCAAAGCCAGCTGGCGTAACTATGGCGCGCTGCTGCAGGGGGTTTATCGTCGCCGAACGATTCTGGCCACCGTGACCTCTATTGCTTCATCGTTTGCCTATAACGCGGTGGCTTTTGGCCTGCCGGTGATTATTTCCAGCTTCTTTGCGCAATCGATGCTGACCACGATTTTGGTGTCACTGGCGTTGAATTTGCTGTTCGCTTTCGTCGGTGGCTTGCTGGCCGTGCGTCTGGTGCCGCGTCTCGGCGCGTGGAAGATGTCGGTGGCGGGTTACAGCTGTCAGTGCATTGCGTTACTGGGTCTGGCGCTGATTGGTCGTCCGGAAGGCGGTGAACAAGCGGCATTGGCGATTGCGATGCTGGCGCTGTTCCTGTTTGGTCAGGGGTTCGGTCCGGGTTCACACACCATGACCTTTGCCTCGCTGAGCTACCCTGCTTCATTGCGTGGCGTGGGTGTTGGCTTTAACCAGACGCTGATGCGCGGCAGTTCAACCGTGTCGCTGTTCCTGTTCCCACTGCTGGTGGCGGCCTTTGGCACCGGCGTGTTCTGGGTGATTTTCCTTGCCCCGCTGATTGGCTTGCTGGCGCTGCTGGCGATTCGCTGGGAACCCTCAGGCTACGATGTGGATGCGGAAGACTTTGTGTAAATAACAGCGCCCCTTCACGGGGCGTTTTTTATGCGGTCAGGCGGAAATCGCCGAACGTATGGGGAATGCGTGGGAAGGTGTGCAGGAACCAGGGCGTAAATTGTTCGGGCTGATCCTGCATCTCCTGCTGAATCTGTTCAACCGAACGATAACACCAGGCATCCGCTTCTTCCGGATTGAGTTTCGGCTCAACATCACTAATGGCAAAGAAGACGTGGCCATACTCGTGCTCGGTCAGCCCATTGCTAAGTGGCAGGTTGTAGCTCAACTCGAACACCGGGGTCAGTGCCAGTTGCATCCCCATCTCTTCACGCAAGCGACGTTCAGCCGCATCGCGGGTCGATTCCTGCGGATAAGGATGTCCACAACAGGTGTTGCTCCACAGGCCGCCACAATGATATTTACCATTAGCACGACGTTGCAATAGCAGTTCATGGCGCGAATTGAACACGTAGACCGTCACCGCACGATGCAGCAATCCTTTCTCATGTACTTCCAGCTTTTCCATCTTGCCGGTGGGACGATCGAGGTGGTCGACGAGAATAACTTCAATGGCGGGCATGACAACTCCTTCAGATAATTCTCAGCTATTGTACACAACCTCAAAGACCGAAACTGAGGAAATCGCGCACATTCCGTGCGCTTAAGTGGCGAAATTTAAGCTTAGCAGTCATCAGACAAAGCGGTAACGACGACGGAGGCAGAAATCATATTGATCGGCGCTGAGCAGAATAAAGCTGTCGTAGTCATCAGCTGAACTGCGGTTGCGAGCGCCATTCCGGCCCCTTTGCATCCCACGTCATCGCATTTTAAAAGCTCGAACGGTATAAGCGCGCAAAAGCTGCCATTCCTCACATGGCAGCCATATTTGCAAAAATCCCAAACGGGGAGGCATGCGTTCTAAGGTCGCCCCTTTAGTTTTAGCTCGGATTCGATCGTCGTATCGCGGGCAGTTGTGTGACGGGTTGCGCCCCACACTTCATCATATTCATAACCAGTGAGATCTTTAATCACCACACGCGTTTCAGCATCGCAACCTCTCGCCGTGCCACCCAATTTGCGGCGCGCCACCTCTTTGATCAGCAACTTATGGCTACGCTGCGTCAGTTTGAATTTAAAAGTCAGCCAGAAGCTCGCCATCAGCAGAGCCGTGGTAACAAACACCATCAACCCGACAATCGCATGGATGGCGCTTTCCGGTTGCGCGCCGTTGCCTTTTACAAAACCACTCTCCTGCAGCACGATGCCAATCATGAAAATGGCGATGGCCACCGAACTTTTACGCGTCAACACCATGACACCAGCAAATATCCCTTCACGTCGCTTACAGGTCACCATCTCATCAATATCGGGGATAAAGCTGTAGATGTTCCACGGGATGTAAAACAGCCCGGCGCGTACGATGCCCAAAAACAGAAAGACTGCGCTGAACAGCAGCGTGGGCACCTGCCATTGCCAGAGATAAACCGCAAACAGGAACAGGAAGATGACGACGATACTCAGGTAGGAGATCCGTAGCGCGTTGGAGGGCGTCATATTAAAGCGGCCCAGCAGCATCATGAAAATGAAGGTGCCGGGAATCGACATAAACATCATGTTGCTCAGCAGCAGCGAAGCCAGTGAGGCATCCTGCTTCAGGCCATAGATCACGAAATAGGTGAACACCGCCAGAAACGCATCCATCGCGGTGAAAGAGCAGATATAGATCAGCAGATGCTGGCGAAAGGCTCTGATTTTAAAAGACGATGCCAAATCGACAAACAGATACTTCAGGTGGGCTTTGAGGCTGCCTTGACGCGCCGAATGTTGCGCTACATCCTCTTCCGGCTGGATGTCTTTGGCCTCCCAGGTGGTCAGCCAGGTAATAAACACCGCCACGCAATAAATCACCGAGAAGATGATGCCGGTCAGCGTATAGGTAATGGCATTATCTTTGCCGGTATAGGTCATGATGACGCCCGGCACCGAGACGGCGAGGAAACTGCCAAGCGCCGAGAACATCAGGCGCACGCCCGAAAGACGTGTGCGCTCGCTAAAGCGATTGGTCATCTCCGAGGACAAGGTTTCCCACGGCACCAGCACCATCGCTGACAGCAACTCGATGGTGAGATAGGTGCCGAGATAGTACCAGTAGCCCATATCCGTGACCCACAGTGCGCCATACAGCAGCATCAAGGGAGAAGAGATCAGCAGGAAGAAACGACGGCGGCCAAACTTACGTCCCAGCCAGGTGTTGCCGAAGTTGTCGGTAATGTAGCCCATGATTGGGCTTAATATCGCGTCAATGACGCGGGCGATGGCAAATATCGAGCCCGCTTCAAACACCGATAATCCGCAGTAGGTGGTATAGAAAAACAGCAGCCAGGTGCCAATCACCGCAAAGGCACCTCCACCAAATAAGTCCGTCAGGCCGTAGCCGATTGCGACGCCATAACCGACGCGACGTTCTGTAGGTTTAACCATCGATCCGATTCCTGTTCTGGTAGGGTATGTAGTAGCGGCAAGGTGCTATGCCCTGCCGCCGTTGTTATCAACAGAATTGGAAATCAACTTATTGGGCCGGGATGCTATCCCGCATTGGCTAACATCTGCGCTTTGACACAGAGTTCCGCCGCCTTAAAAGCATGGGCTTGCGTCATGGCGTGCTCTGTACGATGGAGGCAGTCGTTAATCAGTTGTCCAAAGAACGGGAAGCCAACTTCGCCGGAAACGGCATAGCGGAACTCGCCCTCTTTGTTCACCAGATACACAACGTCCTGCTCGCCACGCGTGAGATCGGTGTATTTGCGAATCTCGATGTAACCGTCAGTGCCGAGCAGCGTCATGCGTCCATCGCCCCAGGTCGATAAGCCGTCCGGTGTAAACCAGTCGCAGCGGAAATAACCGGTGGCACCGTTCTCGCCTGCCAGCATCGCATCGCCAAAGTCTTCAAATTGCGGATGTTGAGGATGGCGGAAATTCCGCACCTGGCTGGCCACCACCGTGGCTTCGCTGTTGCCGGTGTAGTAGAGGAATTGCTCGATTTGATGGCTGCCGATGTCACACAGGATGCCCCCGAAATAGCGACGCTGATAGAACCAGTCGGGCCGTCCGGTGCCTTCACGATGTGGCCCCGTGCCAAGGGTTTGCACCACCTGGCCGATAGCCCCTTTTTCCACCAACTGACCGGCAAACACGGCGCTCTCCACATGCAGACGCTCGCTGTAATACACCGCATATTTGCGCCCGGTTTTAGCGCACATCGCTTTGGCATCTTCCAGCTGTTCCAGGCTGGTGAGCGGGGCTTTATCCGTGAAGTAATCCTTGCCCGCCGCCATCACTTTCAGCCCCAGTGCACAGCGTTCTGACGGAATCGCCGCGCCTGCCACCAACTGCACCTGCGCATCGGCCAAAATTGTCTCCAGCGAGTCGGCGATCTGGACCTGCGGGAATTGCTGCACAAACTTATCGACTTTGGCGGCATCGGGATCAAATACCCACTTCAGCGTGGCTCCGGCTTCGGTCAGGCCATTGCACATGCCGTAAATGTGGCCGTGATCCAGTCCGGCCGCCGCAATGATAAATTCCTCCGGCTGCACCACCGGCTGCGGTTTGCCTTTCGGCGCGTAGTTCATGCCATCCTGCTTATTCATGGTTGTTTCCTCACGCAAAGTTTTTGCCCAATGGGATGTCATCGACATCGGCGAAGTTGTCGACCGAAGCCTGTTTTTCATAGAAGTGCGGTGCATGGGCGATCAGCCCGCCGGTGCGATAAAAGGCATCATCTTTAGGGATAGGTAACGAGACGGTGCTTTTGGTGATGGCCGATTTATAGATGGCGGTAATCAGTTCCAGCGAGCGTTTGCCCTGCTCGCCATCAATCAGCGGTGCACGCTGCTGCTCAATCGCCGAGAAGAAGTCATCGACCTGTCCGGCGTGCAGCGTCCATGTGAGAGGTGCGGTGCTGGCATGCAGGCGATCCAGCTCGCGCTCCAGCGCCAGATTGTTCTCTTTTTCCGGGAAACCGTTCTCCGCTGCCTGCATGGCGACCGCTTTCCACGGAGCCGACAGGCGCGCGTTCTCCCCCTGCAGCACGATTTTCTGATCTTCACCGTGATGCACAACGGAAGCGGTCAACTGCGCCAGCGTGCCGTTGGGATAGCGGAATATCGCGGCGCTGAGGTCTTCCACTTCGGCGTTGTCATGTGCCACGTTGCCGATCATCGCCACCACTTCACTGGGCGCACCGAGCATCCACTGCATGGCATCAATGTGATGAACCGCATGGTTAAGCGTGCAGCCGCCGCCCTCTTTTTCCCAGGTGCCGCGCCACCACAGGTCGTAGTACGAATGGCCACGCCACCAGAATGAATCGATCTGCGCGTGGCAAATTTTGCCTGCCAGCCCCGAATCCACCACGGCTTTCAACTGCCAGAACGCATCAGTGAAACGGTTCTGCGCCACCACTGACAGAATTTTGCCGCTGGCTTTTTGCGCGGCAATCATCGCATCGCACTCTTCCAGCGAAGCCGCCATCGGTTTTTCGCACAGCACATGCTTGCCCGCCTGCAGCGCTGCAATAGTGTTTTCCGCATGCACATATGGCGGCGTACAGACATCGACCACGTCGATATCCGCGCCCTCGGCCAGCATCTCGCGGTGATCGTGGTAAACCCGCACATCGTGCAGACCGTAGCGCTGCAACTTCTCCCGCGCTTTTTCGGGATACATATCCACCACCGCGACAATTTTGCCGCGCTCTGGAAACTGCAGAAACGCCTGGATATGTGAATTGGCGATGTTGCCCATGCCCACTATGGCAATTTTTAACATGGTGATTCTCCGCTCATGACCGCTGTTGAGGTGTTTGCGAGGAACATAAAAAAGCGCTGCCAACCGGACAATCTGTTTTTGTGAGAATGCTCGCAGAGCGATGCAGGAGTTTGTGAACCAAATGTAAAAACGTCTTAATATCAGTCCACTGCGTCTGCAAAAATTTGCAAAAAATGATTGGGATGGGGATCACACTATGGCCGGCAAGCTCAGGATGGACGAAATTTCAGCAATTACGGGCTACTCGGTCAGTACCGTTTCGCGCGTGCTGAGCGGAAAATCCTACACCAGTGATAAGGCGCGTGAGGCGATTGTCGACTGCGCCCGCCGACTGGGCGTCTTGCAGGAAATGGTGAGTGGTCGTCTGCTGATCAATGACATTGTGGTATTTGCGCCGGGACGCACCTTCACGCCACGCGGCGATCACTTTTATCATGAGGTGACACGCGGGATAGCCGAGGCATGCGCATCGCATGATGTGCATATCAGCTATTGCCCGCTGGAAGAGCAGCGCGCCGATGTGAAGCTGTTTCTGGAGAAGGCGAGTGCGAAAAACATCAGCGCCATCATCATTATCGGTATCGACGATCAAGCGATCTTTAGCCTGGCGGCGTCACTCGGCAAACCCTGTGTGCTGATTAACTCTCGTGATAAAGATATGCGGCTGGATGCGGTGTCCCCCGATCATCGGGCGATTGGTTTCAGCGCTATGCAGCATCTGTTTGAACAAGGCCACCGCCGGGTGTTGACCGTCACCTGTCTGCGACGTGAGACGCTATTTTTGCGTCTGGAAGGGATCAAAGACGCTTACCGCCATTTTCATATGCCGTTTAATGCGCAGCAGGATTTGATTGTCATCGAAGCTTACTCCTCGCAGGACACCGAGATCGCACTGAATCACTGGCTGGATACACACCCACGCGATCAATGGCCTGATGTGATTTTGCCCGGCGGCAAAGGCATTATTACCGGCGTGCAGAATGCACTGCTGTCACGCGGCTTGCGCATTCCCGAAGATATTTCGCTGATGACGACAGATTTAGCCAGCCGGCTGGAAGGATCGCCAGAGATGCCCATCACCGGCTTTGCGGTGCCGTGTCGCGAGCTGGGTTATGAGGCGATCCAACTGATCCAGAACCGCCTTAATCGTCCGCAGTCGTCGATTTACAATCTGTTGTTGCAGGGAAAACTGGTGGATCGCGGTACGGTGGCGAATGCCACTCGCCATGCCGCGCGTGAGGAGATCCGTAACGCGTTTCCGTGAGATGCCCCAGACCAAAAACGAACGTAATAAGAACATCGTGCCTGCGCACCCAAACCCAACGTCAAATCCTCGGCGCTGAAATAACCCTTTGAGTCACCAATCCATTCAAGCCTGAAACACATAGGCCTTTTCTAACAAGCCACACAAAAGTTCAGAAGCAAGCTGGTGTCGCGCAGGGGCAGGCAATCCGCAGCGCCGAACAGAGTGAGTCTGCCAGGAGAGACCGCATGGATGCGGTCGAAAGGCTGGGCTGGAACAGGGATGTTCCATCCCAGCCGGTCCGTCAGGCGGACGAATGACGTGAGGGTACCGCGTCAGCGGCGCGAGGACACTCGGCCCCTGCGCGGCACCAGATTGCGTTATCACCTTTCGCTCAACAGACAGCTTTCAACGCTACAGCAAGTGCGCACTCCTTGCGCACCGCTTCTCTTACAACTTAAAGCTCTGCACCACCAGCTCCAGCTGCACGCTCTGCTCTTCCATCGCGCGCGCGGCAGCCGACACCTGCTCGACCAGTGCGGCGTTCTGCTGGGTGCTGCCATCCAGCTGGGTGATCGCCTGGTTAACCTGCTCGATGCCCATACTCTGTTCGCGGCTGGCAGACATGATTTCACTCATCAGGGTGGTCACACTGCTCACGCCCTGCATCAGCTCATCCATGGTCTGTCCGGCTTGTTCCACCAGCTGGCTGCCGGTATCGATATTCGCCACCGACTCCTCAATCAGCTTCTTAATCTCACGCGCCGAGTTCGCGGAACGTTGCGCCAGATTACGCACTTCTGACGCCACCACGGCAAACCCACGACCCTGCTCACCCGCTCGGGCTGCTTCCACCGCCGCGTTAAGCGCGAGGATATTGGTCTGGAAGGCGATGCTGTCAATCACACTGATGATATCCACCACTTTACGGGATGAGTGATTAATCGCCCCCATGGTGGTGACCACCTGACGCACCACATCCGTTCCGCGCGCCGCCACCTGCGAGGCGCCGTCCGCCAGTTGATTGGCGTGGGTGGCATTGTCGGCGTTCTGACGTACCGTGCCGGTCAGTTCTTCCATTGAAGCCGCAGTTTCAACAATCGAACTGGCCTGCGACTCGGTGCGAGCAGACAGATCGGCGTTGCCGCTGGCAATTTCACGTGAGGCAGAGGTAATTGCCAGTGCGCTGTCGCCCACCTGACGCATCAACCCCTGCAGATACTCAATAAACTGGTTAAAACTTTGCGCCACCGCGTTAAATTCCGGGCTGTTGCTGGCAGGCAGACGCTGAGTTAAATCCGCGCCGCCAGTCGACAGCGCTTCGATATTGCGGTTAAGCAGGCTAAGACGTTTCATCATGGCGCGCACAAAGCCGAGCAGCACCAGCAGCAGAATCACCGCCAGCGGGATCTGCACCAGGCCGAGGCGAGTCAGCATGCTGTGGGTTTGCGCATCCAGCAAACTGGACGGCACATCGCTGGCGAGATACCACGGGCTACCGGCAATCGCCTGCAGGAACAGCGTGTGCTCGCCATCTTCGCCTTTAAAGGTGGTTTGCGTAGGCTGATTACCTGCCTGGCTCAGCAGACCTTTCAGCGCACCCGCCATCGGCAGTTGCGTATCCGCGAGATTTTCCAGCTTCGGTGCGCCTTCCAGCAGTGCGGCGTTGCCCACCACTTTGCCATCCGCTTCAACGATCAATACACGTCCGTGAATGGCGTCGCCCATCTGTTTCGCCAGTTGGTTGAAGAAACCGAGCGTGACGTCGATGGTTGATACCCCCCACACCGTGCCATCACGATAAATTGCCATCGCACAGTTGGTTCGCGGCTGCGGGCTCGCCGCATCCTGATAGGCTTTAGCCCAGGCACATTGCCCTTTGGCCGCGGCCATACCGTCTTTGTACCACGGCTGCTCCCAGTATTTGTCCGCCGCATCCGAGTTCCAGTAGGTATTGACCTGCAACTGATTGCTGGCGTTACGGGCAAAGAACGAGCTGTCTTTCTCTTTCGCCGGATCGCGACGATTAGGCAGCGGCCAAATACCGCCGCCAAACACGTTGCTGTCCTGATACTGGTTCACCAGCGCAGGCAGCAAGTTGTCGATGGACGCGCTATCCATCACGCCTGCGGCTTCGGTAATGGCACGTTGCTGCGCCTGCACGCGGTTCATCTGCTCGACGATGCGTCCCGCCAGGCCATCCACCTCATAGCGCACCAGACGGCTTTCGTTTTGCGTTAACTGCGGAGCGATAAACTGATTGATCACCACCACGGTAACCAGCATCAGCACCACGAAAAATGCGACCAGCGTCGCGGTAAAACGAGATTGTGTAGTTTTTAACATTGATGTGCCCTTACCCTGGTTGGCGAGTTGCCTGATCGAGGTTAACGGCGTGTTGCAGGGGAACTTGAGGTGCGCCAGATCACAAAAATGCAAATAGTTGATTTAGGTGATCATTAGGCGGGTGACTAACGTTGCGCTTACTGAGTCGCGTGCGGGCAACCGCCCGCAGAGAGGGCTATTGCGGCGGATCCACCACTTCCTGACGTGGCCGAAATACATGGTTATTACCTTCTGCCCGCAAACGCTGCAGCAGCTGTTGTCCACCGCGATCGTCGGCCTGAGCAAACTGACGTTCCGCTTCGGTGATTGGGGTGGCCCACAGCAGATTCGGCCGGTCGCCATCGCGCTTGGGCAGTCGGAACTGGGCACCTTCCGGTGCTAAGCCATTGGCCAGCAGGAAACTCTCGAAGCCCACTGGCGCCACTTCCGATGCCAGCGTATGCCCTTCGCCAATCCACGTCAGGCGCGCCCACGGCAAGTGCGCGAATTCCGCCAGCGCGCTGGCCATCTGCACCGCATTGGCTTCGGTCATCACTTCGCCGTCCACTGCCATCGCCAGCTCAACACGGCGGTACTGCGGGGCCAGCTCATCAAACAGGTAATCCACTTGCGGCATGGGCCGAATCCCCATACCCAGCGTGAGAAAAACCCACACGCCATTGTGCCAGTGCTGAGAGATGGCCATTGGCGGCCAGCTCCCCTGATCGATGGCGTAATACTTTACCGACTCACCAAACTGCGCCTGGTAGCACTGCATCAGCTCATGCTGCACAACATCCCATAAATGGCCGTCATGCCAGTCACGCCAGAAGTGCCGCTGCTGCTCGGCGCGAGCATAGTAATCATTGGTGGAGGCGGAGCCGAGCGGCGCGGTCAGGCGATTCTCTTTGATGCAGCCCGCGGAGAAACTGACCTGCTTATCCTGATACAGACTCCAGCCAGGGATCACCGCCAGCAGTTGGCCGTAATACCACAGGGCTGCGCCGTCATCACTCGGTTCCCACAGAATCTGTAGACCGGCAGGATCGAGCATCGGCTCGGCTTCTAAGGTGCGGCAATACTCTGCGCTGAGCAGGGGCGCAATGCCCTGCTCCATCGCTTCACGATCTTCACGCGCCGGTGCAGGCAACAGATTGCGCAGCCAGCAGCCGCGCACCGCATACTGGCTGCGAAACAGATCGTTCGGCCAGATGTAAAAGTAGGCCGTGCGCGCATCCTGTTCGACGATAGCGGTGAGTGTGTTTTGCTGATTTGGCACCTCAGCAATCAGAGGTTGGTGTGTCATAACGCCTCGACAAAGCCTTGAGGGATCCATTTTCCCTGAGAATAGAGCAGGATCGGCACTCGCACCACGTGACGCAAGGGTAAAACTCTCAAAGTGCAGTCAGAAACCGTGAGAATGGCTGATGAATGCCAGCACAACGCCCTGACAAACTTCAAATTAATTCGCGATTCATTTGCCGCCTCGCATGCTATTGTCTGCACATTCCTCCTTGCGGAGCTGCTCAGCATGGTGCTGCAAAACCTCGATTTGAACCTGCGCGATGTCGTGATTTTCGCGATTTTGGTGTGGCTGTTTCTTCGCTATACATGGGTGATGTCAGCGCTCACGTTCATGCTCGGTGGTGCGGTACTCTTGGTGTTGTTACCCATCGACATTTACTACAGCTTGTTGCCATTAGCGCTGCTGGGAGTGGGATTAGGGATGCTGCTTCATCATTATCAGCAGCGCCAGCTCACCCTTAAACGTGAAGCCCGCACACCGCGCACCTACACCAAAAAGCAGGACGAGATGCATTTGTAGCGTTAGCGTCCCATGCGTTGCATGGCGCGGGAATAAGCCCCGCGCTGAATTGACCAGCGCAGCAAACCAGCAATCACCGCGATCTCTTTATCCACGCGCCACTGTGTCAACGGGCTGATCGGCTGCTGAATTTGCTGTTGCGCCCAGTCCGGTAGCAATCCCATCCCGGCTTTTAGCATCACCCGCATCGCCGGTTTCGCCTGCCAGCTTGGAGCCGGTGCATTGATTAGTAGCTGCATCACTTCCAGCGTGCGTTCATCGCAAATCAGTTCCGGGCGCATGGCTTGCAGATAAGCGTCCACCGCCTGCACCGTTTTCGGTACCTTTTCCGCGCCCAGCGCTTCGGCGATGAGCGCCGCTTCATCGTAATAGCGATCCTGCTCGGCCAGTGAGAGCTGCGGATTTTTATAGCGCAGATGCGCGGCGAGGAAGCGGCTGGTTTCCGCCACGTGCACCCAGGTCAGTAAATGCGGATCGCTGGCGGCGTAAGGTTGCCCGGCGTTATCAATACCGGTGACGCGCAGGTGGATACCTTTAACACGCTCGATCAGGATGTTGGCATCCTGCGTGTTACCAAAGGTGGTGACAGCGATGAACTGGCTGGTGCGCCGTAAACGGCCCAGCATGTCCTGACGAAAATTAGAGTGATCCCACACGCCCGCCAGCGCTGCCGGATGTAGCATTTGCAGCATGAGTGCGCTAATCCCACCGCACAGCATCGAAGGGAAATCGCCGTGCACACGCCAAATCACATGATCGGGGCCAAACAGACCCGGATCGCCCAACGGTTGCGAGATATCGAATTCGTTCAGTGCGAGGCCATTCAGGCGAAAGACTTGCTGCTGGATGCGGTTACGAAGATTCATGGTGTCTGGATGATGAGCTGATTGACGTAGCAGGCATAAATGCCAACCCTGTAAAATCTGGCAAGCAAAGCATTGCAGGAGCAGCACTCAGGCCAACCCTGCAAAACCTGGCAAGCATGGCGTTGTCAGGTTTTTAGGTCAACCTGACAACACCCCGCCAGCATAGCATTACAGGGACAGCATTCCTGCTGACCCTGTGCCAAATCGCACTAACGTTTACAGATAATCAAACTGCCCGTCTTGCGTGCGGACCGAATCCAGGCCAATCATCACATTGAATTTGCCCGGCTCGGCGACATGCTGCATTTTTTGATTCCAGAATTTCAGTGCATCCACATCAATCTTAAAGCTTACGGTCTGTGACTCGCCCGCTTTCAGCATGATGCGTTTGAAGCCGCGCAACTCCTGCACCGGACGGCTGATGCTGGCCACCGGATCGTTGAGATACATCTGTACCACCGTGGCACCATCACGTTTGCCGGTGTTGGTAACAGTGACGCTCGCTTCAACGGATCCATTGCGCGGCATGGTTTTGGCGGACATTTTCACCGGCGAAACGGTGAAAGTGGTGTAGCTCAGACCGTAACCAAACGGATACAGCGGGCCATTCACCGCATCGTAGTAATGCGAGGTGTACTTGTTCGGCTTCGCGAAGTTGTACGGACGCCCGGTTGGCAAGTGGTTGTAGTAAATCGGCAGCTGGCCCACGGAGCGCGGGAAGGACATCGGCAGTTTGCCCGATGGGTTGTAATCGCCAAACAGTACATCAGCAATCGCATTCCCCCCTTCGGTGCCGCTGAACCAGGTCTCTACCATCGCATCCGCGATACGATCTTCATTCACCACCGTCAGTGGACGGCCATTCATCAGCACAATCACCAACGGCTTGCCGGTCGCTTTCAACGCCGCCAGCAGTTTTTGCTGGCTTGGCGGAATCACCAGGTCACTGCGGCTGGAGGCCTCATGCGCCATCCCCTGCGCTTCGCCCACGGCAGCAACCACCACATCCGCTTTCTTCGCCTGGGCAACGGCTTCATCAATCAATTCCTGCGGCGAGCGTTTATCCACGCTAACCGCCTGTTCGTAGAGGTTGAGGAAGTCCTGAATACCTTTGTTATCGGTGATGTTGGCCCCTTTGGCATACAGCACGGTGCCTTTGCCCGCCATCGCATTGCGCACGCCCTGCAGCAGCGGAATCGACTGTTTCGCCACGCCTGCGGCTGACCAGCTGCCCATAATGTCACGCTGGCTGTCGGCCAATGGCCCCACGAGCGCCACGGTGGCGTCTTTTTTCAGCGGTAAGGTTTCATGCCAGTTTTTCAGCAGCACAATGCTTTTACGCGCCACGTCACGCGCTTCGGCACGATGCAGACGGCTCTCGGCATTGGTGTCCTGCGGATCGCTGCCTTTTGGCCCTAAATGGCTGTAGGGATCGTTAAACAAGCCCATATCATATTTGACGTTCAGCACGTGACGCGCTGCATCGTCGATCTCTGCCATGGTAACAGCACCACTCTTGACCAGCCCTGGCAGGTATTTGCTGTAGTACTCATCGCTCATACTCATATCGATGCCGGACTTCAGCGCAATACGCACCGCATCCTGCGGATCGCTGGCCACACCGTGCTTCAGCAGCTCTTTGATCGCGCCGTGATCGCTGATGGTGATGCCTTTAAATTTCCACTCACCGCGCAGCAGGTCTTTCAGCAACCAGCCATCCGCCGTCGCTGGCGTGCCGTTCAGTGAGTTGAGCGCCACCATCACGCCGCCGCTGCCCGCATCCAGAGAAGCTTTGTACGGTGGCAGATAATCCTGGAACAGGCGCTGTGGGCTCATATCCACGGTGTTGTAATCACGTCCGCCCTCCACTGCGCCATAAGCGGCGAAGTGCTTCACGCTGGTCATGATCGAATAACGGTCGGCGGCGCTTTTGCCCTGCATGGATTTCACCATCGCGCTGCCCATTTGTGAGGACAGGAAAGTGTCTTCTCCGAAGCCTTCAGACACACGTCCCCAGCGCGGCTCGCGCGTGACATCCACCATCGGCGCCCAGGTCATATTGAGACCATCATCGGCGGCTTCATAGGCGGAGATGCGGCCGACTTCCCTGATCGCATCCAGATCCCAGCTGGCTGCGAGGCCGAGCGGGATCGGGAAAATGGTACGCTGACCGTGCACCACGTCGTAGGCGAAGAACAATGGAATTTTCAGGCGGCTGAGTTGCATCACCTGATCCTGCATCGCGCGAATATCCGGACGCGTCACGGTATTGAAGATTGCGCCAACCTGACCGTGCTGGATCATGTCGCGAACCGCCTCTTTTGGCGTGTCTGGCCCCACGCTGATCAAGCGCATCTGCCCGATTTTTTCATCAAGGGTCATTTTGCCGAGCAGCTGATTAACAAAGGCGTCACGCGCCTGTTCAGTCATCGGATGGGGGCCAAACAGGTCATCTGCGAAGGCAGGCTGCATGGCAAGGGAAACAGCGAGGCTAACAGAGCAAATCCATTTCATCAGGTCGGGTTCTCTTAAGTGACTGCGCAATATCGAAATAACCGGGCCAGTGTGCCACAAGTTCAGGATAGCAGGTAGCCACCGATGTCACACCGCGACCATGCCGTTGACGCGTGCTAAAGTAGATGCGCAACGTTAACGACAAGGACAGGTTCATGAATAACAACACCTCACACCCTACACTGCTGGCTGAACTGCGCCGCCTCGTCGGCCCTTCACACCTGTTAACCGAGGCGGAACAAACCGCACGCTATCGTAAGGGTTTCCGCTCTGGTGAAGGCGATGCGCTGGCGGTGGTGTTCCCCGGCTCCTTGCTGGAGTTATGGCGGGTATTGCAGGCGCTGGTGCAGGCCGATGCGGTGATTCTGATGCAGGCCGCCAACACTGGCCTGACCGAAGGCTCGACGCCCAACGGCAATGATTACGATCGTCCAGTGGTAATCATCAGTACTTTGCGCCTCGATAAATTGCAGCTGATCGATGGCGGCAATCAGATTCTGGCCTTCCCCGGCAGCACCCTTTATCAGCTGGAAAAAGCCCTTAAGCCGCTGGGACGTGAACCGCACTCGGTGATCGGTTCCTCATGTATCGGCGCGTCGGTTATGGGCGGGATTTGTAATAACTCCGGCGGTTCGCTGATCAAACGCGGTCCGGCCTACAGCGAAATGGCGCTTTATGCGCAGATTGATGCCGAAGGCAAACTGAAGCTGGTCAATCATCTCGGCATGGATCTCGGCCACTCGCCGGAAGAGATGCTCGGTCGACTGGATGACGATCGCTGGCAGCAGAGCGATGTGCGCTGGGATGAACGTCATGCTTCGGATCATGAATATGCAGAACGCGTGCGCGATATCCATGCGGATACACCCGCTCGCTTCAACGCCGATGAGCGCCGCCTGTTCGAGGCTTCGGGTTGCGCGGGCAAACTGGCGGTATTCGCCGTGCGTCTTGATACCTTCCCCACCGAACCAAAACAGCAGGTGTTTTATATCGGCACCAACGATCCGGCGGTATTGGGCGATCTGCGCCGCCATATTCTGGCCGAGTTTAACAACTTACCGGTAGCGGGCGAATACATGCACCGCGACATTTTCGATATCGCCGAAGTGTACGGCAAAGACACCTTTGTGATGATCGACAAGCTCGGCACCGACAAAATGCCGCTGTTCTTCACGCTGAAAGGTCGGGTGGATGCCTGGCTGGGTAAGCTGAGTTTTGTTAAACCGCACTTCACCGATCGCGTGTTGCAGCGCATCAGCGGTTGGTTACCTGCCCATCTGCCGAAACGCATGAAGCAGTATCGCGATAAGTTTGAACATCACCTGATGCTGAAAATGTCCGGTGAAGGCGTAGCGGAAGCGCAGGAGTATTTGCACGAATACTTCCGCGAAGGCGGTGGCGAGTTCTTTGCCTGTGACGGCAAGGAAGGCGCACATGCTTTCCTGCATCGCTTCGCCGCTGCCGGTGCCGCGGTGCGCTACCACGCGGTGCATGCGGATGAAGTGGAAGATATTCTGGCACTGGATATCGCGCTGCGCCGCAATGATAGTGACTGGTTTGAGCGTTTACCCGCCGAGTTTGACAACGATCTGAGCCATCGCCTCTATTACGGCCACTTCTTCTGCCATGTATTCCATCAGGATTACATCGTGAAGAAAGGCGTGGATGCGCATGCGCTGAAGGAGAAGATGTTGGCGATTCTGAGCGAGCGTGGTGCCGAATATCCTGCCGAGCACAACGTCGGGCATCTTTATCAGGCGAAACCGCAGTTGCAGGCGTTTTATCGTCAGCTCGATCCGACCAATACCTTTAATCCGGGGATTGGTAAAACCAGTAAGCAGAAGGGTTGGGCGGTGAAGGCTTGATTAAACTAATGGGCGGCCCGAGAGCCGCCCATTGGATTATGACAGTTGCTCGCCTTCATCCTGCGCTGCGGCAGGTATTGCCCGACGTTCAATGATCATCGTCTGCGGTGTCGAGAGCACAATGCCCTCTTTACGCAGGCGTGTCAGAATATCAAACAGCAAATCACTCTTGGCGCTGGAGATCTGACGCTGGCCCGCCACGTTGCCGGTGACGCTCAACACGATACCCGCAGAGGTCAAATCCTTGAATGAGACGGATGGCTCAGGCGTTTCCAGAATACGCTCGTTCTCCTGGTAAACCTCCAGCAGAATCTCACGCACGCGCACCGGATCGATATCCAGCGGGAAGGTCAACATAATGGTCACCACACCCTGTGCATTGCCCATGGTGGCGTTACGCACGTTCTGTGAGATGAACTGTGAGTTCGGCACAATCACCGTGGATTTATCACTCAGCTGAATCTCGGTGGCGCGCACATTGATACGGCGAATATCCCCTTCAATGCCGCTGATACTCACCAGATCGCCCACTTTCACCGGGCGCTCGGTTAACAGAATCAAACCGGAGATAAAGTTCTTCACTATCTCCTGTAAGCCGAAACCGATACCGACCGACAAGGCGCTGACGATCCACGCCAGTTTGTTCCACTGCAGGCCCATGATCGACAGCGTCAGCAGAATGATCAACACATAGCCGATATTGCTGAACAGCGTCACCAGCGACACGCGCATGCCCACGTCCATGGTGGTTTTTGGCAGGAAATCTTTATCCAGCCAGCGACGCACCGAACGCAGCACGTAGATGCCCACCACCAGACACAGAATGGCATTCACCATATGCGCCGGCACGATGTTCAGTGATTCCAGACCTTTGCCGCCCCAGAACTCAATCACTTTCTGAATCAGCTCGATCGGTGTCGACGAGGCAAAAGTGCCGTTCAGCAGCGCCAGCGCCACAATCCCTATCAGTGCGGTTTTACCAATGGCGCCCAGCAGCGTGGCCGCCTGTTGCAGATGACGTTCATCAATGTTCAATGACGTCTGCAGACGTTTGCCGGTGGCGTTGTTAGTGGAGAAAAGGCTTTCACAGCCGTCATTGATCAAATGGCTAAGGAAGTAGAACGAGCCAAACAGAATGCCGCACCAAATCACCTCATAACCGAGGAAGCGTGCCAGCGTGACATAACCGATGATTAACGAAATCAGAATCGCCAGCGCGGTCAGGGTTAACGCGAGTTGAACCAGGCCAACGATGGTCGGTCGAGCTTCCGGCGCATTGCCCTCCTGCACCATACGACGGCGTACGCGATTAGTGCGCATGCTGATCGCCATACCGGTGGTGCCGATCAGCAGCGCCGTCAGGCCGTTCGCGAAGATGGTGGTATTGAGACTGGTGCCGACGCTGTAGTTAAAGGACTCTGCCGTCTGGAAAAGAAACACCAGTCCTGCCGTAATCGGCGGGAACGGCTTGAGCGCCTGCGCCACTTCATTGGAGATACTCGGCAAGCGCCAGCTCGGACGACGCGTGGACAGGAAGGCGCGGCCTAATCCGGCGATCAAACCGCAATAGACGCTGAGTTGCACCAGGCGCTCAACAAAATCCTGCACGTCAGTTGAAACTTCATCACGGCGAGTAAATGCCAGCGCGATAAAGTTGAAGGTCAGCACCACGGCCGCCAGGGTAGTTAAGGCAATTGCCGCAGCCAGGAAGCTACGACGCAAGCGCCCTTCTGGCAGTTTATTTATGCTCACCCAAGCCAAAAACTCTTCGCTGTAGCGACGACCCAGGGTCATCACCAACATCGCCGCAATCAACCAGCCAATGGTGCCGAAACGCCAACCGGGTTCCCAGGAGAGCGCCGCCGTGTCCTGTAGTTCAGCGATAAAATCACTGATCTTCTCACCGTCCAAATCCTGCCGGCTGACCATCGGTGCCCAAAAACGCGGCCCCAGGATACTGCCAGAATTGAGCGCCAGCTGGCTCTTCAGCTGGTCACGACGCAGGTTGACGATCTGGGAGGAGAGCACCAGCGCGCCATTTTTAATGCCATCGGCCTGCTTGATTTGATCGTCCAGTTTACTTTTCTGGCTCTCCAGCGAGGCGCGTTTGCGCGTCACTTCCGGCGTTTCTTTCACGCCGCTGTCCGGTTTTGGTGCCGGACCCAGTACCGCTAGCTGCGCATCCAGCTGCTGCCCTTGCGGGATCAGCGCCTGGCTGAGGGTTTCCGCGTTGCCGGATAACTCCAGCGCCATTTCATTCAGCTGGTTCAGCTGGTTTTCATTGGTATCGCCTGAAACCTGACCTTTGATCTTGTCGAGGATTTTCTGCATTTTCGGCAGCTCAACCGCCGGATTGACCTTGGGTGCGGCGTCCTCTTGCTGAGCCGCGGCGGCAGTGTTGTCATCCGCGTAGCTCAGTGCCGGGCTTAACAGCACCAGCAGCAGTATAAATGGGGTAAATAGCGAACGAAGCTTGTACATATGAGTGAGATTCCAGCGCAATGACAGCCGATAAATGCCAGTTAACTTTAGATGGCGGCCAGTGTAGAGCGTAGCCGAAGCGGAAACTATAGGAATGAAGCGCGAAAACTTTGGTGCTAACGATTAGGGATTTTTTTGGTCGTTCGGGAGTGCTTATCCCGCCAATCGGAAGCACTCACAGACGCACAATCCATTGTGCATCTGTGAAGGGAAACAGACGTCGTGATTACTCGTTGCTGGCCGTTTGCGACGATTTCTGCTTCTTGTAGGCCAGCGCCGCTGCCGGAACCGGCGCCGCTTTGCCGGTTTCCAGCCAGTCACGCAGACGGTTGGCATCGGCAAAGTGGGTGTACTTGCCAAACGCATCCAGCACCACCAGCGCCACCGGACGGTTGTTGATCACCGTGCGCATCACCAGGCAGTGGCCGGCTTCATCGGTATAACCGGTTTTGGTCAGCGCGATACGCCAGTCGTTTTTGTACACCAGATGATTGGTATTACGGAACGGCAGCGCATAGTTCGGATGTTTAAACACCGCTGTATCTTCTTTGGTGGTGCTCAGTTCACCAATCAACGGATATTGACGCGTGGCTTTTGCCAGCTTAATCAAATCTTCCGCATTGGAGACGTTGTGAATCGACAAACCTGTCGGTTCAACATAGTGGGTATGCGTCATGCCCAGCGCACGAGCTTTGGCATTCATCGCGCGGATAAAGGCGTCATAGCCGCCCGGATAGTGATGCGCCAGGCTGGCGGCAGCACGGTTTTCCGATGACATCAGCGCCAGCAGCAGCATATTGCGGCGGCTGATTTCACTGTTCAATTTGACGCGCGAGAACACACCGCGCATCTCTGGCGTGTGGCTGATATCCACCGACAGCATCTCGTCCATCGGCAGTTTGGCATCCAGCACCACCATTGCCGTCATCAGCTTGGTGAGTGACGCGATAGGCCGCACACGATCCGGATGGCTGGAGAACAGCACTTTATTGGTTTCAAGATCGACAATCATGGCACTGCCGGAGGCGATTTGCGGTTGGGCAATCGGCGCCAGATTAGACAGCGCAGCAGGCGCGGCCAGTGCCGGAGTGACAGCTGCCGGTGCGGCGACAAACAGCGCCAGCGACAGCAAGGAAATACGCATTTTTACAGACATCGTGTCAAAAAAATCCGGTAAGGAGTTTTGCGCCGTGTTTAAGACACAGGCCGCGCGCATCAAACCAGACGGGATGCGGGCTGGCAGCAGCATAATACGCGCTTATCTGCGAAATTTCTTAGGTAGATTGTTTCTGAGCGTTAAAAAAACGGGAGACCTAATGGCCTCCCGTTCACGGTGTCATTGCAGGTTAGAACAATCGTGGTCCGTAACCCCACAACACCACGGTCAGTGCCAGCAGCACTTCAAACACCAGCACACCAATCGCCAGTGTCGATCCTGAGAAGCGCATGCTCTCTTCACGATCAATATTGAGGAACACCGGAATGCCGACGTACAGCAGATAACCGGTATAGAGTAACGCCACCGCGCCGACCAACACACACAGCCACACCAGCGGATAAAGTGCCACCAGCCCACTGATAAACAACGGGGTGGCGACATAGCCGGCAAACACGGTACAGCGCTGAACGCTGGGACGCTGCGGAAAATCGCGCGCCATCCAATGAATGACGCGACCCATCACCGCCACGCCGCCTAAGATAATCAGATAGAAAAGAATGCCGAGACCGATGCCCGTCAGCAGGTTGAGTTGTACGAACTGCCCTTCGCCCAGATTCCAGCCCAGTTGTGTGGTACCGATAAAGGCACAGATCACCGGAATCGCTGCCATCATCAAAACATGGTGGGTGTAGTGGTGCGAAACGCTCTCATTTTCTTGCTTGATATCGCGCATTTCCTGGTTAGGATGCGCCAGAAGACCCCAGACATGATTCATAAAATCACTCCTCTGATGCGATGGGCTGCCCCTTCAGCGATCAGGCCATGCAACTCAGGCAGCTTCCCTTCAAGTATAATCGGGGCTGCTGTTTTTGCGGACAGCGGCACAAAAAAAGCTGCTGGCGTATAAACTGTTACCTGAATCACTCGCGACAGGGAGGAAAATTTGCATCTCGATATCAATGGATTAATTACCCAATACGGCTATCTCGCCTTGCTGATCGGCTGTATCGCGGAAGGGGAAACTTTTACCCTGCTGGGCGGCGTGGCGGCCCATGAGGGGTTACTGCACTTTAGCGGCGTGGTGCTGGCCGCGATGATTGGAGGGATTATTGGCGATCAGCTGCTGTTCTGGCTGGGCCGTCGCTATGGTACTCGCATCCTGCGCCGTTTCCGTAAACACGAGGATACGATTCGTAAAGCCAATCGCCTGATTCAGAAGCGCCCGAGTCTGTTTGTGATTGGCGTGCGCTTTATGTACGGCTTCCGCATTATTGGCCCGATCATCATCGGTACCAGCCGGTTAAAACCGCTGCGTTTCTTTGTGCTCAACGTGATAGGCGCCGCGCTCTGGTCGCTGATTTTTGTCACCCTCGGCTACTTCGCCGGGGAGATCATTACGCCGTGGCTGCATAAGCTCGACCAGCACCTTAAACATTTGCTGTGGTTAGTGGCGGCGATTGTGTTCGGCATCGCACTACGTTACGTGATTCGCCGCTGGAACCGCCGCCGGGCGGATTAGTGGTGGTAACCTTTAAACTGCGGGTTGGCCAACATAAAGCCACCGTCAACAATAAACGATTGTCCGGTGGTATAGGTCGCCCATTCCGAACACAACCACGCCACTAAACTTGCCACTTCACGCGTATCGCCGGGGCGTCCAATCGGAATTTCCGGCATACGTGTGCTGCGCGCCTGATCATCAGTCAGATGGTTCATCGCGGTGGCAATTGCGCCCGGTGCAACGGCATTCACCAGAATGTGATGGGGCATCAAACTCAACGCCATCGATTTGGTCAGACCGCCGAGCGCATGTTTCGCCGCGGTGTAAGCGGTGGCATCCGGCAACGGAGTGTGTTCATGCACTGAAGTGATGTTAATGATGCGCCCACCATCGCCCTGATCGACCATATGACGGGCAGCGATCTGTCCGCAGATAAACGAACCATCCACATCGACGCTGAACGTTTTCCGCCAATCCTCAAAGGTGACATCGAGAAAATCAGCTTTCATCATCACGCCCGCGTTGTTGACCAGTACGTCAATGCGACCCAGTGAATTAATGAGCTGCGCCAGTTGCTTGCCGCCTTCTTGCGGATCGGAGAGATCCAGCTGCCGCACCTGTGCGGTTTGCCCTTTACTCTCGACCAGTCGCGCCGTTTCCTGTGCCCCCGCTTCATCTGAGCGCCAGGTGATCCCTAACGTGTAGCCCGCTTCAGCCAGCATGACGGCACAGCTGCGGCCAATGCCGGAATCGGATGCGGTAACCACGGCCACTTTCTGTTTGCCCAGTGCCATAACATTCTCCTGCGTGATGGGTGTCTTCACAGTATAGAAGTTATCGATCTGTGCCTCGGGTCAGCCGAAAACACCCTTTCGTCTATAGTTAACAATCAGATGCAGTCAAGGAGGCAGGATGAGCAAAATTAAACGCAGAATTGATGATCATGGCGTGATTGGGGATTTACGGACCTGTGCATTGATCGCCAATGACGGCACCATCGATTATCTCTGCTGGCCGGAACTGGATAGCCCGTCCGTGTTTGCTGCGTTGCTGGATGGCGATGATGCCGGTCTGTTCTCACTGGCGCCAGACTGGAAAAATGCGCGCCAGCAGCAGCTCTATCTGCCGGACACCAATATTTTACAGACGCGCTGGTTAGGCGATGCGGGCGTGGCAGAGATCACCGATTACATGCCGATCTGCGACCAGCCCAATAAAGTGCCGCGACTGGTACGTCGGGTCAAAATGGTGCGCGGAACGGCCACCTTCAATCTGCTGTGTGCCCCGCGCCATGATTATGCCCGTGCCGAAACCCACACCGAACTGCGCCCCGGTGGCGTGGCCTTTCTTGCCGAAGGCCAGCCCGCGTTACGGCTGAGTGCTACGGTGGTGATGACCCGGGAAAACCACAGCGCAGTGGCCGAATTTACACTCCAGGCCGGGGAATCTGCTGAGTTTGTCTTTGGCAGCGATGACGATCCCTTTGTGGCGGAGATTGCCACTGAACAGTGCTTCAGCGAGACACTGGCCTACTGGCGGCGCTGGAGCAGCCACAGCACGTATCGCGGACGCTGGCAGGAAATGGTGACGCGATCCGCACTGGCACTCAAACTACTCACCTCGAAACAGCACGGTTCGATTGCCGCTGCGGCAACCTTTGGCCTGCCGGAAGAGTTAGGCGGCGAGCGCAACTGGGATTATCGCGCCTCGTGGATTCGGGATGCCTCCTTTAGCATGTATGCGCTGATGCGCCTGGGTTATGTGGAAGAAGCGCGAGACTTTACCCATTGGGTGGGGCGCTGCGTCGAGCACAGTCATGACGACACGCCGCACCTGCAGGTGATGTACCGTCTGGACAGCGGTACCGAACTGCATGAAACCGAGTTGCTCAATCTTTCCGGCTATGCCAACTCGCGCCCGGTGCGCATCGGCAATGATGCGTGGCGGCAGACCCAGCTGGATATTTACGGCGAGCTAATGGATGCCATTTACCTTGCCAATAAATACGGTGAAGCCATTTCACAGCGCGGCTGGCGGCATGTTTCCAGCATGATTGATTATGTCTGCGGCAACTGGAATCAGCCCGATGCCGGTATCTGGGAGATGCGCGGTGAGCCAGAGCACTTTCTGCATTCGCGCCTGATGTGCTGGGTGGCGCTGGATCGCGCCCTGCGTCTCGGTCTGAAGCGTTCATTGCCGATGCCTTATGAGCGCTGGGATCGCGTGCGCAGCGAGATCCGCGATGACATCTGGCAAAACTTCTGGAGCCCGGAACTGGGCCATTTTACCGCCACACGCGGCGGCAAGTTCCTTGATGCATCTATGTTGCTCATGCCGCTGGTGCGCTTTGTCAGCTCCACCGATCCCGACTGGATTGCCACCCTTGACGCGATTAAAACGCATCTGGTGAGCGACGGTTTAGTGCGCCGCTATAACATTAGTGAAACCCCTGCCGATGCCTTAACCGGGGGTGAAGGTTCCTTTGCCGCCTGTTCCTTCTGGTATGTGGAGTGTCTGGCGCGGGCCGGGCGCGTGCATGAAGCCCATTTTGAGTTTGAAAAGTTGCTGAGCTATGCCAATCCCCTGGGGTTGTACGCCGAGGAATTTACCACTCATGGCGAAGCGCTGGGGAATATGCCGCAGGCGCTGTCGCATCTGGCGTTAATCAGTGCCGCTTTTTTCCTCAATCGTAAATTGAGCAATGAAGTGACGCTGTGGCAGCCTTAAGAAAATTCACATTTTGGGCGGTACGGCAACGAGATGGGTCGGGAAATGCCCACTATTTAAGTAAAGTATCATCAGCCATTGAAAATCCTGATTCCCATCACTGCGCCTATGCACATATAATGCGCACCGGGTCATTGAGACCAAGATGGATTCGACACACTGACAAGCCTGAAACACGGCTATAACGACTTGAAAAACATGAAAAAGAGCATTCGCGCGTTCGCTTCACTTGCTTTGGTACTGGCGGCGTTCAGCCAGTCGGCATTCGCAGTAGTGTATCCGCTGCCAGCGGCTAACAGCCGTTTGATCGGCGAAAACCTTGAAATCACCGTGCCTGATGACAGCCGACTTCCGCTGGAAGCCTTCGCTGCTCAGTACCAGATGGGCCTCAGTAACATGCTGGAAGCCAATCCGGGCGTTGATGTTTATCTGCCAAAAGCGGGCACCAAAATGGTGATCCCTCAGCAGCTGATCCTGCCTGACGCCCCGCGTGAAGGCATCGTGATCAACAGCGCGGAAATGCGTCTTTATTACTATCCGAAAGGCACCAAGACCGTGGTTGTGCTGCCAATCGGTATCGGTGAACTGGGTAAAGACACGCCAGTGAACTGGACCACGACCGTTCAGCGTAAGAAAGCCGGTCCAACCTGGACGCCAACCAAAGCGATGCACGCAGAATACGCATCACGTGGCGAAAGCATTCCAGCGGTATTCCCGGCAGGTCCGGATAACCCGATGGGACTGTATGCGCTGTATATCGGCCGTCTGTACGCAGTTCACGGTACTAACGCCAACTTCGGTATCGGTTTGCGCGTGAGCCACGGCTGTGTGCGTCTGCGTGCTGACGACATCAAATGGCTGTTCGACAACGTGCCGGTTGGCACTCGCGTACAGTTTATCGACCAGCCGGTGAAAGCCACCGTTGAGCCAGACGGTTCTCGCTATGTAGAAGTGCACAACCCACTCTCTACTACCGAAGAGCAGTTTAACTCACGTGAAGTGGTGCCGATTACGCTGACCGCTGCAGTGACCAAAGTGATTGCCGATGGCAGCACTAACCAGGATGCGGTGAATAACGCGATTCAGGCGCGTAACGGCATGCCAACTAAAATCAACGGTCCGCAGGGTGAAGTGATGCCTGCTCCGGTACCGGTTCAGGAATCTTCTGACGCCACGCCAAAAGAAGAGCCGATGACCCCGCAGGGCGCCAGCGCCGTTGCACCGCAGAGTGATGTGGCTCCAGCTGCTCAGCCTGCGCCAGCGACCGGCAACAGCCTGTAATCGCTGACTCGCCATGCAGTAAAAAGCCAGCCCATTGTGGCTGGTTTTTTTTTGCCCGGTCGCCATAAGTGGCAACCCTACGATGTTATTGCGTAATGCTTGTCACTTAACCCGGTACGCATAAATGCGCCCCCTACGAATACCCTACCCATACTCAACGTTGTAGGGTCGCCATTAATAGCGACCAAAGCGCACTTAAATACGCACTCATTGGCTTATCTACAGGGTTATTCCCGCCGCCGTCTCAACGCCAGCCAGCCCGCCACCAGGGTAAACACCAACACCACAATCACCAGCAGTAAGAAACCGTGCGGATTATTCGCCAGCGGAATCCCGCCCACATTCATACCGAAAAAGCCGGCAATGATGTTAATCGGCAGCGCCAGCACGGTGATCACCGTCAGTAAAAACAGCGTGCGGTTACTCTGCTCCATCAAACTCGCGGCAATCTCTTCCTGCAACAAGCGAATGCGTTCCATCAGTCCCGCCAGGTCATTCAATGCGACGCTGAACTCTTCGGTAAAGATGCGCAATTCACTTAGCGGTTCGCGCTTGAGCCACTTTGGTGGCCGATTTAACAAACGAAATAGCGCGGCGGGTTCCGGTGCCAGCAAACGCTGCACACGCAGTAGCATACGGCGTAAATGGCCCAACTCACTGCGGTTGCTTTTAATCGCGGCACTGAGCAAACGCTCTTCAATGGCATCCACCGCCTGACTGGAGCGGCGCACCACTTGCTCTAGTTGCGCTTCCTGCTCACCCAGCAACCACAACAGCATCGCATCCGGCTCGGCGAACGGGAGACGATCAATTTGCTGATGCATGCGCTCAATCATTCCCACCGGACGATAACGCGCGGTGACAATGGTGTGCGTACAGCACCAAATCCACAGCGTGGCATTCTGTGTACTGCGCTCTTCTTTACTGAAAGTCACATCATTGAGCACGGCCAGCAGCGCATCGTTTTGATGGGCCAAACGCGTGCGCGGTGAAGCAGAATGGATCTCATCGAAAAAATCATCGTCTACACTAAAGTGGTCCTGAACCCAGCGCTCGGCACGGGCATGATTCAGGTTGATGTGTAGCCAAAGAAAATAGGATTCCGGCAAATTCTGCTGCGCGAGCTGCGAAGCTTCACGCGCGTTGAGCCGCTGTGGCGGTGCTTCCGGCGTGAACAGATACCCATGAATGAGTCCGGCCACTTCATTATTGAAGTCCGGCAATGAGGCAAGCGGTAAGACAGGCTGGAGCATGGCAGCGTGAGGATCCCGAAGCGGTCAGATCCACAGACTGCGACAGCCGTGTTACAGCAAGATGACAGAGCGTGATCGCGATCATCATTCTGTCATACAAACCACGTATCACACTGCGGGTAACGGATGCCAATCGAGCATCGTCAATCCACACCGGGGTGTGTTATGGCTGAAAACAGTTTACCTGCATCTACATCAACATCATCGTCCCAAAACGGTCGCCCGAATCTTAACCAGGGCAACGGAAAAATCTCACGCATCATCTTCCTGATCTTGCTGTGCGGCGGCCTGCTGTTCACCGCCATCAACCTGTTTAATGACGTTGAGGAGACCGGCGCGCCTGTCACCAGCTATACGCCGTTCCTGCTGCTGGGCGTGGCTTTAGTGATTGCCCTCGGCTTTGAGTTTGTTAACGGCTTCCACGATACCGCCAATGCTGTCGCCACTGTGATTTATACCCATTCGCTGTCGCCGGGTGTTGCCGTGGTGTGGTCTGGCTTCTGCAACTTCCTTGGCGTTTTGCTCTCCAGCGGCGTGGTGGCGTTTGGCATTATCTCACTGCTGCCGGTGGAGCTGATTCTGCAGGCAGGTAGCGGCAACGGCTTCGCTATGGTGTATGCGCTGCTGTTCTCAGCGATCATCTGGAATCTCGGCACCTGGTACTTCGGCCTGCCGGCGTCCTCTTCACACACGCTGATCGGTTCGATCATCGGCGTGGGCGTGGCGAATGCCCTGCTGCACGGTCGTAGTGGTACCAGCGGTGTGGATTGGGATCAGGCGATCAAAGTGGGTTACGCCCTGCTGCTGTCGCCGATTGTCGGCTTTATCTGTGCGGCGCTCCTGCTGCTGGCGATGAAGGCCTTTATCCGCAACCGCCAGCTGTATGAAGCACCTAAGGGCAATCAGCCTCCACCGGCATGGATTCGCGGCCTGCTGATCCTGACCTGTACCGGTGTCTCATTTGCCCACGGTTCAAACGACGGCCAGAAAGGCATGGGCCTCATCATGCTGATTCTGGTGGGCACCATGCCCATTGCTTACGCCCTGAACCGTTCGCTGCCGCCGGATCAAATCCCGCGCGTGGCCGCATTAACCCAGGTCACCGAGCAGCAGCTGCTGACGCTGCAACCGGCACCCGCCGCGATGCCCGCGCCGCGTGAAGTGCTGACCGAGTTCGTGCGCACCAGCCAGAACCGCCCTCAGGTACTCCCTGCCCTCGGCATGATGCTGGGCGATATCGGCGATCAGATCCGTCGTTATGGTGCGGTGGAGAATATCCCGGCTCAAGCGGTGACTAACACCCGTAATGATATGTACCTCGCCTCCGAAACCATCAAACATCTGCAATCGGCTAAAGTCGCGATGCCGGAAGAGATTGCCAGCAATCTCACCGCCGTGAAGAAAGAGTTGGATGCCGCCACGCGCTTTATCCCGATGTGGGTGAAAGTGGTGGTGGCGATTGCCCTTGGGCTCGGCACCATGGTGGGCTGGCGCCGCATTGTGGTCACTGTCGGTGAGCGCATCGGCAAAACCCATCTGACCTACGCACAGGGTGCCAGTGCGGAGCTGGTGGCGATGGCAACCATCGGCGCGGCGGATGTGTTCGGTTTGCCGGTCTCCACCACTCATGTCCTGTCATCAGGCGTGGCCGGTTCGATGGCCGCTAACAAATCTGGCCTGCAGCTCTCGACGATTCGTAACCTCGCGCTAGCGTGGGTGCTGACGCTGCCGGTCTCAGTCTTACTTTCAGGGCTGCTTTACGCTCTGTTTATTCATCTGTAACGGGGAAAAGTCATGGCGACACACGACAATAGCTTCCACAGCGAGACCTTCAATGCGCGTCTGCTGCAGGAGTTTTACGACAGCTACGACGAAGAGCTGGAAATGGAGCTGGATGATCTGCGCTTCAATGATAACGGTGAACCGCAGCAGGAAGGCGATAAGGCTTTCCGCCGCCGCTACTTCCGTGAGTTGCTGCATCTGCAGGGCGAGTTGGTGAAGTTGCAGGATTGGGTGATGCGCACCGGACATCGCGTAGTGATTTTGTTTGAAGGCCGTGATGCCGCCGGGAAAGGCGGGGTGATCAAGCGTATCACCCAGCGTTTAAACCCACGTACCTGTCGCGTCGCCGCCCTGCCCGCGCCGAACGATCGTGAGAAAACCCAGTGGTATTTCCAGCGCTATATCGCTCACCTGCCTGCAGCCGGTGAGATTGTGATGTTTGACCGCAGCTGGTACAACCGCGCAGGCGTAGAGCGCGTGATGGGCTTCTGTAATGAAGCCGAAGTCGAAGAGTTTTATCGCAGCGTGCCGGAATTCGAAAAAATGCTGACCCGCAGCGGCATTCAGATCATCAAATACTGGTTCTCGATCACCGATGAAGAGCAGGAGCTGCGCTTTCTGAGCCGCATCCACGATCCGCTGAAACAGTGGAAATTGAGCCCGATGGATCTCGAAAGCCGCCGCCGTTGGGAAGATTACACCGAAGCGAAAGAAGAGATGCTGGAGCGCACGCACATCCCTGAAGCGCCATGGTGGGTGGTGCAAGGTGTGGATAAGAAGCGTGCGCGCCTGAACTGCATCAGCCATCTGCTGCAACAGGTGCCGTACGAAGAGAGCGAGAGCAAAACCATAATGTTACCGACGCGCGAACGTCATGAAGATTATCGCCGCGCGCCAGTGCCAGACAACATGGTGGTACCAGAGAAGTATTAGTTAACAGTTTGCACGGCTGCCTCGCGGCCGTGCTGCTGTTGCAGACGCAATGTTATGGCAAATGCGCCCAGCACCATCAGAGCCGCCGCCAGATACACTGACTGCATCCCCCAATGACCAATCAGCAATCCCGCCACCGGACCGGTTAATCCCAGCCCTAAATCAAGAAACGCCGAGTAGGTGCCCAGCGCCGAGCCCTGATCCTGCTGCTGCACGCGTTTAACCGCTTCCACGCCCAGCGCCGGGAACACCAGCGAGAAACCACCGCCGGTCAGGAACGCGCCGATATCCACCAGCCAACTGCTATCAGCCTGCCAGATTAACAGCAGACCGGCACACTCCAGCACAAATGACACCAGCGACACTTTCAACCCGCCAAAACGAGTGATGTAGCGGCCACCGGCCAGGCGCACCAGCACAAAGCCCAGACTAAACAACGTCAGGGCAAAAGCAGCGCCGCTCCAGTCGCGGCTGGCAAAATAGAGCGTGATAAACGTTGAGATGACGCCAAATCCGATGGTGCCAAAGCCCAATGCCAGCCCAAACAGCCAGACGCGGCTGACCACGCGATGAAAAGGGATACGCACGCCCGCGGTGACGCTGACCGCCGCTTTACGGCTCGCCATGCAGAAACCGATGACGCCCATCAACGCCACAAGCCCGGCAAAGCCGCTGATGCCGAACATTTGATTGAGCAGCACCCCGAGCGGTGCGCCTATCGCCATCGCAAAGTAGGTGGCAACGCCATTCCATGAGATCACACGCGCCGTCTGCAACGGTCCGACAATGTTCATCCCCCACAGCGTTGAGCCAGTACTGCTAAAGCTTTCACCCACCCCCAGAAACAGCCTTCCCACTGCCAATAGCGCCAGACTGAGCATCGGCACATCGGTGAACAACGCAGCGAAAAGGGAAAGTACGCCACTCATGCCGCAGCACACCAACCCCATCATCACCACACGTTTCGGGCCATAACGATCGGCCAGACGGCCCGAATGCGGACGGCTGAGCAGCGTGGCGAAGTACTGCAGGCTGATGATCAATCCGGCGATGAACGAACTGAAACCCAGTTGGTTATGCACAAATCCCGGTAGCACCGCGAGCGGCAACCCTACCGAGAGGTAGCAGAAAAACGTGAAGACAATAACGGAGATGATGCGTTTATTTAACTGAGCATGACTCAGTACAGCGGCGTCAGACATAAGTGATGGCATTACAAATGAATGTGAAACGCTACTATAGCGCAATTAGCGTTGAGCTTGAACCTGACTTTACATGGGACTGTGTCATAGGGTAATTCTGTATAATTCCATTATCAGGCTTATTTAAATATCGCCCCAGCATTTCACCTTCGATTAATAACAGAAATTAATTCAATTTCTTTTACACATCGGCCTGACAAATCTGAAAAAAAACCTTTTCGGAAAACGATTATCCAAAAAATATTCCATTAAAATAGCAACAAAACCAACTGTTAATCTTTTCAGGTCGCGCGAATGCTGAGAGAGGCGCGCGCAATCATTCACATTAAGACATAGATTACGCCCCCGATTGCCTTTAGGTTACAGACTAACCAATCAAATACCGATCGTTACTTTCGGTGCGTAATAGGCATAGCGGCAACGTTGAGCCTGTGCACCCGCTTAAGCCAATTTCTGACCTCTGTTCATTCTGTTCCCTACCGACCAGGAGAGATTATGAAGATAATCATCAGTGGAAGCGGATATCCTGAAAAAAGAAATATCATCACTAACCCACACAACAAATATATTGATTGCCGCAAAAAGAATATCTATTTCTATTTAAATGCCGTCAAAGCAAAAATCTTACATAAAAATAAACAATTTATTTTTCTTCCGCTCCCCGGCTTACTGCCACACGATGCGGATGTCATTCACCTTTTCAATGAAGTGGCCGACACCAAAAGGAACTGGATCGCCACCTTTGAAACCGAGATCCCACGCGTGCTGCCGGTGCCCGGTGTGGCAAAATACGACAATCCTGAATTGAAGTCGCAGCTGCAATTAATCGCGAAAGCGGAATGCCTGACGTTGATTGCCATCTCGCAAGCGACCCTCGACATCCAGTGGAAGCTGCTCGATGCGTTTCCCGCGATCAAAGCCGCCGTCAGACACAAGCTACACGTTCTGCATCCGCCGCAACCGCTGTTGTGCGTTAAACCGCGCCTGATCTCGCCCGGAGAAATACGTTTCATTTTTATCGGCAATGAGTTCTATCGCAAAGGCGGCGCGGAAGTGGTACTGGCCATCTCGCAATTAACTGAAGAGGATGTGTTCACCCGCGGCCAGATTCAGGTCACGCTGATCGGTGACATCACACAGCGTCATAATATTGCCCATCGGCAATTTCAGGATGATGAGGCGTTCTACACGCGCATTGAGCAGTTAATCAAAACCTCGCCCCACATTCAGCATTTCACTACCCTGCCCAACAATCAGGTATTGACCTTACTGCAGCATTCGCACGTGGGATTGTTGCCCAGCTGGCAGGATACCTACGGCTTCTCGGTGCTGGAGATGCAAGCCAGTGGCTGTCCGGTGATCACCACCAACATTCGCGCCTTGCCGGAGATCAATCCACCCGGTTCAGGGTGGCTGATTCAGCAGCCGGTGAATGACGAATATGAGTATGTGGTTGATTCTCAAGAGAGCAAACTGCAGATACGCCGACAAATCGTGCAGCAGCTAAAGGCGCATATCATTGATATTTTGCGTAATCCGGGCGTGATCACGCAATACTCTGCGCAATCGCTGAAAAGAATTGCTGAGCATCACGATCCGGGGAAATTCAGTGAGCAACTCGCCCTGTTTTACTCAGCCAGCAAGCAGATGCACTACACAACGGCATTTAAATGAGGAAGGGTTAAACCGGTGCGGTTAACTGAAGCGCGTGGCGCTCAATTGCCGTGGCGATCTCTGCCGATACGCGCAGGGTGCGGATTTCACTGAACAGCCCATCGGCTTCGTTATAGGCTTTACGCAAATAGCCAAGCCACTGTTTGATGCGGGCGACGTGATACATGCCGGTATCGCCCTGCTTCTCTAACTGCGTGTATTTGAGCAGCAGTTCGACCACTTCAGGCCACGGCATCGGTGCTTCGTTATATTTCACCACACGACCGAGATTCGGGATGTTGAGCGCACCGCGGCCCAGCATCACCGCATCGCAACCGGTGATGCGCAGACAGTCTTGCGCATCCTGCCAGCTCCAGATCTCACCGTTGGCGATCACCGGAATCGACAGACGCTGGCGAATTTCGCCAATCGCCTGCCAGTTAATGCTTTCAGCGCGATAGCCATCTTCTTTGGTGCGACCGTGCACCACCAGTTCGCTGGCGCCGGCCTGCTGCACCGCGTCGGCAATTTCAAAGCGGCGCTCGCCCGAATCCCATCCCAGACGCACTTTCACCGTGACGGGAAGGTGATCGGGTACGGCTTCACGCATCGCTTTCGCGCCGCGATAAATTAGCTCAGGATCTTTGAGTAAGGTGGCGCCGCCGCCACTGCCGTTCACAAGCTTTGATGGACAGCCGCAGTTGAGATCGACGCCCCAGGATCCAAGCTCCACCGCACGCGCGGCGTTTTCTGCCAGCCACTCAGGGTATTGCCCGAGGAGCTGCATACGCACGCGCGTACCGGAAGCCGTTCGGCTGCTGTTGTGCAGCTCGGGACACAAACGGTAGAAGGATTTTACTGGCAGCAGTTGATCGACCACGCGTAAAAACTCAGTGACGCACAGATCATAATCATTTACCCCGGAGAGCAGTTCGCGTACCAGCGAATCCAGTACGCCCTCCATCGGTGCCAGTAGTACCCTCATGGCGTTAGATGTTCCCGCTCTTTTTCGCTGCCGGACGACGACGACCGCTGTTGGCGGCTGGCGCATTTTGACCGGCACTGCTGCCCTGGCGACGTGCCGGGCGCGCTTCGCCTTGTGGACGTGCGCCATTGCCACCCTGTGGACGCTGACCGTTGCCACTGTGCGGGCGAGAGACATTACCGCCTTGTCCACGACCCTGACCACCCTGACCACGGCCCTGGCCGCGACCCTGCTGCTGGCGACCATTCTGAATCGGTTCCGCTTTAATGCTCGGGTCTACTTCAAAACCTTCCAGTTCAATGCGCGGGATCTCACGCTTCAGCAAACGCTCAATGTCACGCAGCAGTTTGTGTTCGTCGACACACACCAGTGACAGCGCGGCACCGGTTGCCGCAGCACGACCGGTACGACCAATACGGTGCACATAATCTTCCGCCACGTTTGGCAACTCGTAGTTCACGACGTGTGGCAGTTCTTCGATATCCAGACCACGCGCGGCGATATCCGTCGCCACCAGCACACGAATGCCACCGGATTTAAAGTCAGCTAACGCACGAGTACGCGCGCCCTGGCTTTTATTGCCGTGGATCGCCGCTGCGGTGATGCCATCTTTGTTCAGCTGTTCAGCCAAGTGGTTAGCGCCGTGTTTGGTACGAGTGAACACCAGCACTTGCTGCCAGTTATCGCGACCAATCATCAGCGACAGCAGTTCCCGCTTACGCTTCTTATCAACGAAGTGCACCTGTTGTGAAACTTGCTCAGAGGCGGTGTTACGACGCGCCACTTCAACCTGTTCCGGGTTGGTCAGCAGTTTTTCCGCCAGGGTTTTGATCTCATCCGAGAAGGTGGCAGAAAACAGCAGGTTCTGACGTTTCGCCGGCAGACGCGCCAGCACACGGCGGATGTCGTGGATGAAGCCCATATCGAGCATGCGATCCGCTTCATCCAGTACCAGAATTTCGACCTGTGACAGATCAACCGCATTTTGATGCGCCAGATCCAGCAGACGGCCAGGGGTCGCCACCAGCACATCCACACCCCCGCGCAGTTTCATCATCTGCGGGTTGATGCTCACGCCACCGAAGACCACCAGTGAACGGATATTGAGATACTGACTGTACTCACGGACGTTCTCGCCCACCTGCGCCGCCAGTTCACGGGTTGGGGTGAGGATCAACGCACGTACCGGACGACGGCCGCGCGCGTTAGAAGGATTCGCAGTGAGACGCTGCAACAGTGGCAGCGTAAAACCGGCGGTTTTACCGGTACCGGTTTGGGCGCTCGCCAGCAGGTCACGGCCCGCCAGCACTACGGGAATGGCCTGACGCTGAATCGGCGTTGGTTCCTGGTAGCCTTGTTCCGCTACCGCACGCAAAATATCGGCACTTAAGCCGAGAGAGTCAAATGACATGCAGGTGTATTACTCCGAACCGCCCTGTTCGCCGTCAGCGATGTAGTTTTCAGGGGGTATATGACGCAAGCCTGGTGGGCTCACGTGTGAAAAGGGCACAAACTACCATGCGTAAGGGCGGGAGTTTAGCAGGTTTCCGCTGCCACCGCGACTGACAATAGTCACGGCACTGTAACATGATGTGGGTAATCTTACTGACGTGGCAAGCGTGGTGCCGATGCTTACCGCGCCCGTTATCGCGCGGCGCATAACAAAAAAGGAGCCGCATTCGGCTCCTTTCTGTTCGCCACCGAGCTTGAGCTTAGCTGCGTTTTTTCTCCACGCGATGCGCGGGTTCTTTCGCCAGCAGTGACACCAGTGCCGGCCCGACCAACATCACCACGCCCAGGCAACCGATCAACAGGTTGTTATGGATGAAGCGAGAGATCAGGAACAGCGTCAACATCGCTGCGCCGAAGTAATACGTTGTCGTGACTTCTTCCAGCGCGTCACCCATGCGACGTAAACGGGCACTACGCTGCAGAGCCATCATGGCGATAAACACCACTGCATAAGCTGCTACCAGGGTACTGCTCACTTCAACCAGCGCCTTGTGCTTCCAGCCCCAAACCAGCGCGGCAATCACCAGCAGGTGCATGGCAATGTGCAAACAGGTTTGACCGGTAACGATCTGAACACGATTAGACCATTTCATTCTCTTCTCCTGGCAGACCCAACAGGTCGCCCAAGTGTATCTGGCTGCGGCCAGACGGATTTCCTCAATGTAAAGCAAATTTCGGATAACGCCCTAATTTTCTGCGCCCTTCACCACCCATTTGTGACAAAGACTACACTTTGTGCTGTTGATGATGAAAAGGAGCGCGTCGAAGTATGCCACAAAACACGCAAGGATTTTCATTTAAAGTCCTGACGATCAATACCCACAAGGGGTTCACCAGCTTTAACCGCCGCTTTATCCTGCCGGAATTGCGCGACGCTGTCCGCGCCACCTCGGCGGATATTGTCTTCCTGCAAGAGGTGATGGGCACCCACGCTATCCATTCGCTGCACATTGAGAACTGGCCGGAAAACTCTCATTACGAGTATCTGGCCGATACCATGTGGCATGATTTTGCCTATGGCCGTAACGCAGTTTATCCCGAGGGACATCACGGGAACGCGATATTGTCACGTTTCCCTATTGTTGAATATGAAAATCTCGATATTTCTGTGGCGGGAAGCGAAAAGCGCGGCATGTTGCACTGTCAGATTCGCCTGCCGGATCGTCCCGAACCGCTGCATGTCATCTGTGTACATTTAGGGCTAAAAGCGCAGCATCGCCAGGCGCAGATGAAGATGATGAGTGATCGCATCAACGCCCTGCCACATGATGCGCCGCTGGTGGTAGCCGGGGATTTCAACGACTGGCAGGTGCGTGCCAACCGCTTCCTGAAGCGCAGCGCGGGATTGCAGGAAGTGTTCAGCATGAAAAATGGCCGCCCGGCACGCACCTTCCCGGCACGTTTTCCGCTGTTGCGGCTTGATCGCATTTATATCCGCAACGCCACCGTCAGTCAGCCCTGGGCGCTGCCAGTGAAACCCTGGTCACACCTTTCCGATCATGCTCCTTTGGCCGTGGAGATTTTTCTATGAATTTCAGCTGGCGTGAAGGCAATCAATTACGGTTGCTGGAGAACGGCGATCAATTCTTTCCCTGCGTTTCAGCCGCGATTCAACGTGCCGAGCGCTCGCTGTTGCTGGAGACGTTTATTCTGTTTGAAGACGACGTCGGCAATGCGCTGCATAGCGATCTGCTTGCGGCAGCGCAGCGGGGTGTGAAGGTCGAAGTGATGGTGGATGGCTATGGCTCACACGATCTCTCCGACGCGTTTGTGAACACGCTAACCGAAGCCGGCGTGCGTTTTCTCTATTACGATCCGCGCCCGCTGGTGATGGGCATGCGCACCAATGTTTTCCGCCGCCTGCACCGTAAAATTGTGGTGGTGGATGATGCCCTCGCCTTTGTTGGCGGCATCAACTTCTCCGCTGAGCACAACAACGATTACGGCCCGGAGGCAAAGCAGGATTATGCGGTTGAAGTTAAGGGACCGGTGGTGCTGGATATTGCTCGCTATGTGCAGCAGGCCATCGGCAGCAAACAGACCACACGGCGCTGGTGGGGAGGACGTTCGCAGCGACTGGCGGTCAACGCCATGCCCGGCGATGCGCAAGTGCTGTTTGTCTATCGCGATAACGATGACCATCGCGACGACATTGAACAGCACTATCTCGATATGCTGCGCAAGGCAAAGCAGGATGTGATCATCGCCAATGCCTATTTCTTCCCCGGCTATCGACTGTTACGTGAAATGCGCAGTGCAGCACAAAGAGGTGTGCGCGTGCGGCTGATCGTGCAGGGCGAACCGGATATGCCCATTGTCAAAGTGGGCGCCGAATTGCTTTACAACTATCTGGTGGATGCCGGGGTTGAAGTCTACGAATATTGCCGCCGCCCGTTGCACGGCAAAATTGCGGTGCAGGATCAGCACTGGGCCACGGTAGGCTCCAGCAATCTCGATCCCCTGAGTTTATCGCTCAATCTGGAAGCCAATCTCATCGTGCACGATCGCACTTTCAATCAGACGCTGCGTGACAATCTGGAAGCCTTGCTTCAGCACGATTGTGTGCGTGTGCAGGATGACAAACTGCCGCCGCGCACCTGGTGGCACCTCACCAAAAGCGTGATTGTGTTCCATTTCCTGCGTCACTTCCCGGCCATTGCCGGTTGGTTGCCCGCGCACACGCCTTCGCTGGCGCAGGTTAATCCGCCGGTTCAACCAGAAATGGAAACCCAGGATCGGGTCGAAACCGGCAACGAAGGAGCGAAACCCTGATGAGCAAAAAACATTCGCGCTGGCAATGGGCAAAGAAAATCCTTACCTGGCTGTTTTTTATTGCGGTAATCGTGCTGCTGGTGATCTATGCGCGCAAAGTGAACTGGCAGGACGTTTATCAGGTGATCGTAGGCTACAACCGCTATGTGGTGCTGGGCGCGGCGGCGCTGGTGGTGGTCAGCTATCTCACCTATGGCGTGTATGACTTGATCGGCCGCGCCTACTGCGGACACAAACTGGCCAAGCGTCAGGTGATGCTGGTGTCGTTTATTTGTTACGCCTTCAACCTGACGCTCAGTACCTGGGTGGGCGGCGTGGCAATGCGTTATCGTCTCTATTCCCGTCTCGGCCTGCCCGGCGGCACTATAACGCGCATCTTTTCCATGAGTATCGCCACTAACTGGCTTGGCTATCTCCTGCTGGCGGGCGTGGTGTTTGTCGCGGGCATGGTACCGATTCCGCCGCGCTGGTTTATCGGCGAAAGCACTCTGCGCATTATAGGTGCCGTGTTATTAGCGCTGGTCGCGATTTATTTGTGGGCCTGTGCTTTTGCGAAAAAACGCCGCTGGACAGTCAAGGGGCAACATTTACAGCTGCCGTCGCTACGTATGGCGCTGATTCAGTTTGCCGTCTCCAGTGCAAACTGGCTGGTGATGGGCACCATTATCTGGCTGCTGCTGGCGCGACAGGTGGATTACCCGCAAGTGCTGGGGGTGTTACTGATCAGCAGTATCGCTGGGGTGATCATTCATATTCCTGCGGGCATCGGGGTGCTGGAAGCGGTGTTTCTGGCGCTACTGGCTGGCGAGCATGTTTCGCACGGAACCATTATTGCCGCCCTGCTGGCTTATCGCGTGCTGTACTTTATTTTGCCGCTGCTGCTGGCGCTGGTGTTGTATCTGGTGCTGGAGAGCCGTGCAAAACATCTGCGGCAGAAGAATGAGCGCAAGATGGCGAAATCAGACGCGGGATAACCGAAGAGAAGGTACTAACACGCAGAGGGCACCATCAATGGCGCCCTCTAAAAAATGCGGTGCAGATGGATACGGTCGACATTGATGCGCGCGGGCCAAAATCAATGGCGCCCCCTACACGCATCCTGTTTGGAGGTTGTAGGAGGCGCAATCACACAGGCCAGAAGCGGTGAGCGGGAGTTAACGGCGGTTGCCGAAAATACGCAGCAGCATTAGGAACAGGTTGATGAAGTCGAGATACAGCGTCAATGCACCCATGATTGAGTAACGACGCAGGTTCTCTTTGTCATTGACGTCAATGGTCTCGCCAATCGATTTCAGCTTCTGGGTGTCATAAGCGGTCAGACCGACAAACACCACCACGCCGATATAGGTGATCGCCCACATCAGCGCCGGGCTTTTCAGCCAGAAGTTAACCAGTGACGCCAGCACGATACCAATCAGCGCCATAAACAGCAGGCTGCCAAAGCGGCTAAGATCACGCTTGGTGGTGTAACCGTAGAAACTCATGGCACCGAACATCCCTGCCGTCACGAAGAAGGTGCTGGCAATCGAGGAGTAGGTGTAGACGAGGAAAATACTGGCCAGCGTCAGACCCGTCAGCGCCGAATAGAGCATAAACAACCCGGTGGCTAAGGTACTGCTCAGGCGATGCACCATGCCCGACAGCACAAAGACCACCGCCAGCTGCACAATGATCAGCCCGAAGAAGGTGATGCGATTGGCAAACACCAGCTCCATCACCGCCGGCGTGCGCGCTGCAAACCAGGAGACAAAGGCGGTTAGCAGCAAGCCGCAAGTCATCCAGCCATAAACCTGCGCCATATACGCCTGCAGCCCGGTGGACGCCTGCTGCACGATAGAATTATTACGTGGATATCGGTCCATGATGCACCTCTTTAAGTTAGACAAACGCTCTAAGTGTGGAGTCTACACCGCATTGCGTCAACGGCGCGTCAAGCACTGCTGATATCGGCCATTTACGCGCTGGGCAAACCAGGCGGTAGTCAGGTTGCGGGTAATCTTGGGGCTTTCCAGTTTAATGCCCGGCAGCATTTCACGCGGCAGACGTTTACCGGCCATTTTATCCGCCAGAATAAACGTCTGCTTCCAGAGCGTGCTGTTGCTGAAGCTTTCCGTATCGCCCTTCTCCAGGTCGCGACGGATTTCCCGATTGCTCATATCCAGTTGCTTGCTCAGCGTGCGTACCGCTAATTCGGTGGAACCCGCTTGCTCGCTGCCGTACATAATCAGATCGCCATCCAGCGCCAGTTTGATGCCGCTGGCGCGCGCCACGGCTGCCTGGAAAGCGGCGTTGCGGCTGGCGTACCAACCGGCATTGAAATCGGCAAAACGGTACAGCATCTGGCTGTAATCCGCCGGATAGCCGAGCAGATGCAGCGTGCCAAAGTAGATGCCGCCTCGGCGGGTAAACACCTCACGACGAATCGAGCCGTCAATCGCGTACGGATAGCCTTTGGCATGCGCTTCAGCAAATTCAATGCTGACCTGCATCGGGCCGCCGGTGTGAATCGGATTGAGATTGCCAAACAACTTCTGCCCCATCGGCACCATGTCGATAAAATCATCGAAAATTGCGCTCAGCTCTTTCTCACTGCGCACCTTATCCAGTCGCGCGGCGTAGCTTTCCCCGGTGGGCGATTTAATCAGTAAGGCGGTGCGCACTAAGAACGCGGGGACATGAACTTTGGCGGCGCGGCGGTCAATTTCACCCCAGGCGATTTTGGGTAAACCTGGCACCGGCGCATCAGCACTGAAATTGGACTCCTGATCGGTGACGGCGATCACCGCGCAGACGTTACTGGCGCTGGGATCGATCTGCTGGACGCGAAATGCCGTGTAGATGTCGTCCGCCCAGGCGCTTTTTTGGCTGACATCGTTCGGCAGTAACTTCTGAATTTGCGATTTGACGTCGGCGGGTTGACGCGCGGGGGCCTGCGGTTCTTTTTTGGTACTACATCCGGCCAGTACCAGCGCGGTGAGCAGCGCCGCGCCTTTGAGCAATTTAGTGGTATTCATCTTGTTCCCTGACAGGCCAGCAAAACCCGTACCTTAACGTTTTCAACTCGCTACGGCTATCAGAGCAGGTCGGTTTTATGCGCTACTTCCAGCGATCGGCGGCCTGATGGTCACTGTCGCGCGCATCGACCCAGCGTTCGCCCTGTTCAGTGGCTTCACGCTTCCAGAACGGCGCGCGGGTTTTCAGGTAGTCCATGATGAATTCGGTGGCGGCAAACGCGCTACTGCGATGGGCGCTGCTCACTCCCACAAACACAATTTCATCGCCGGGGAACAGTTCGCCCACGCGATGAATCACCGTCACCTGCTGCAACGCCCAGCGCTGACGCGCCTCTTCGACAATTTCTGCCAGCGCTTTTTCCGTCATACCCGGATAGTGTTCCAGGGTTAAAGCGGCCACGCTGTCACCGAGATTGTGATTGCGCACTTTGCCGGTAAAGGTGACCACCGCGCCATCACTGTCATGCGCGGCGAGTTGGCGATACTCCTCGCCGACATCAAAAGGCTCAACGCCAACGCGAATACGTGTGACCATGCTCATCCTCCGGTGACCGGCGGGAAGAATGCCACTTCATCACCCGCACGCAGAGGATGAGTCATCGGCACCAGCGTCTGATTGACCGCTGCCAGCAACTTGCCGGATTCGAGCGCCAGCGCCCAGCGATCGTTCTTGCTGGCCAGCGCGGCTCGCAGCGTGGCGACATCCTGATACTCCGGTGCCAGCTCCAGCGTGCTGGTGCCGGTCAATTCACGGACCTGAGCGAAAAACAGCACCTTAATCATGTGCCACCGCCTGAAAATCGCCGGATTTGCCGCCGCTTTTGCTGAGCAAACGCAACTGATCGATCACGATATCTTTCTGCACCGCTTTGCACATGTCGTAAATGGTCAGCGCAGCCACCGATGCGGCGGTCAGCGCTTCCATTTCCACGCCGGTTTTTCCGGTCAGACGGCAACGCGAGGTCACGCGCACGCGGTTGTGCTCAGGCTCGGCCACCAGCGTCACTTCCACCTTGCTCAACATCAGCGGATGGCACAGCGGGATCAACTCCCAGGTGCGTTTCGCGGCCTGGATCCCGGCGATGCGTGCCGTGGCGAACACATCGCCTTTATGATGGCTGCCGTCGATGATCATCTGCAGCGTTTCCGCGCTCATCAGCACCAGCGCTTCGGCCTGGGCTTCACGCACTGTTTCGTTTTTACCGGAGACATCCACCATGTGGGCTTCGCCAGCGGCATTGATATGAGTTAATGATGACATGCTTACAACTTCTTCAAATGAGAGACAAAATTACAAGGGCGCGTGCGTGCATCCAGCTGTTCTTCAATGATGCGTTCCCAACCGCTGCGGCAGGCGTTGGTCGATCCCGGCACGGCAAAAATCAGCGTCTGATTCGCCAGCCCGGCCACCGCGCGTGATTGCAGCGTGGAACTGCCAATCTCTTCGTATGAGATCATGCGGAACAGTTCGCCAAAACCGTCAATTTCCCGATCAAACAGCGGCAGCAGCGCTTCCGGCGTACTGTTTTTGCTGTTAAAGCCGGTTCCGCCGTTGACGATCACCACCTGTACATCATCGCTGGCAATCCAGCGCGACACCGTGGCGCGAATGCGGTAACGGTTATCAGGCACGATCGCGCGATCCACCACCTGATGCCCGGCTTCTGTCAGTGCCTCGCGCAAGTAGTCGCCCGAGCTATCATTGCTGGTATCACGGCTGTCCGAGACGGTCATCACCGCCACATTCAAGGCGACAAACTCGCCGGTAGGTTTACCCATGGCTGTAACTCCTGTGTTTAGCCGCCAATGAAGGAGAGGTTTTGTGTGATGCCGGTATTGCCCTGATGCAGGAAGTGCGTCTGCTTTTTCTGTCCGAGACTGTGGGCAATACGCGCCTGTAACTCACTCTGCTGGGCATCGGATGCCAGTAAATCGCGCAGCGGAACACCGCCGTCGCCAAACAGGCACAGATGAAGATTACCCATGGCTGACACGCGCAGACGGTTGCAACTGGCGCAGAAATCTTTTTCGTAAGGCATGATCAGACCGACTTCACCCTGATAGTCAGGATGGCGGAATACCTGCGCAGGACCGTCACTGCGACCGCGCGACTGGCGTTGCCAACCCTGCATGATCAGCTGATCGCGAATCACCTCACCCGAGATGTGATGACGCCGGAACAGATCACCGCCCTCGCCGGTTTCCATCAGTTCGATAAAGCGCAGCTGAATCGGACGGGTGCGGATCCAGTCGAGGAAGGTCGCCAGACTGTGGCTGTTGAGATCGCGCATCAGCACGCTGTTGACTTTGACCTTCTCGAACCCGGCGTCAAACGCGGCATCAATTCCGGCCATCACTTCCGCGAATTTGTCCTGGCCGGTGATGGCGTGAAACTGGCGCGCATCAAGGCTATCGACACTGACGTTAATGTGGGTGAGCCCGGCATCACGCCACGCGCGCACGTCTCGCGCCATTCGGTAGCCGTTGGTGGTCATGGCGATCTGGCGAATGGCATCGTTTTCGCGCACCGCAGCGATGATATCGGTGAAGTCACGACGCATAGAGGGTTCGCCGCCGGTGAGACGCACTTTTTCCGTGCCCGCGGCCGCAAAGGCACGCGTCACGCGGCGAATCTCGTCCAGCGAGAGGAAACTTTTGTTGTGATTACCGTTCGGTTTATAACCATCGGGTAAACAGTAGGTACAACGGAAGTTACACACATCCGTGACCGACAGGCGCAGATAGTAGAAGCTGCGCGCATAGGCATCTGTAAATTGTGGCACCTGAACACCTTTCCAAATACGGGAGATGCAGTCATTTCTTTCTGCACCCTGGCAGCGATGCTGCGGCCAGGCATCCATATCGTTATGACTTAGGCATGCCAGGCTTGGGAGTCTGTTGTCATTGTGGACAACACGGTTAATTCGAATGGTAGCGCGATTTCTCCCTCGCATCCATCAGTGAATTTCGCTATATATATTGATACATAACGTTTTTTCACCGCATTTTCGCCGCAGGATACGGTAAAATGCGCGACAGATATTGATACACATCACTTCAACTGCACGACAACCTGCAGTTGTCAGTTAAAAGGAACAGCATGAATCGTACCCTGGCAGATTTGGATCGCGTGGTAGCACTGGGCGGCGGGCACGGCCTGGGTCGTGTGATGTCGGCGCTGGCACCGCTGGGCTCACGCCTGACCGGCATCGTGACCACCACCGATAACGGCGGATCCACCGGACGCATTCGTCGTTAGGAAGGCGGTATTGCCTGGGGAGATATGCGTAATTGCCTGAACCAGTTGATCATGGAACCGAGTGTGGCGTCGGCAATGTTTGAATACCGCTTTGCCGGTAACGGTGAACTGGCCGGCCATAACCTCGGTAACCTGATGCTGAAGGCGCTTGATCACCTTAGCGTGCGGCCGCTGGAAGCCATCAACATCATCCGCAATCTGCTCAAAGTCGATGCCTTCTTGATTCCGATGTCGGAGCAACCGGTAGACCTGGTGGCGCAGGATTGCGAAGGCAATATGGTGTATGGCGAAACGGCGATTGATGAGATGAAGCTGCCGCCGCAAGAGTTGATGCTGCATCCCAATGTCACTCCCACTAAAGAAGCACTGGATGCGATTGCGGAAGCGGATTTGATCCTGATTGGCCCAGGCAGCTTTTACACCAGCCTGATGCCCATTCTGCTGATGGAGGAGATGGCACGCGCGCTGCGCCGCACCCCAGCCACCATGGTGTTTATTGGCAATCTTGGACGCGAGTTAAGCCCGGCCGCCAGCCTGACGGTGGCGGATAAACTGGCGATGATGGAAAAAGCCATCGGCAGGCGAGTGATTGATGCCGTGGTGGTCAGCCCGTCAGCGGACGTCAGCGGTGTGGAAGATCGCCTGATTGTACGCGAACCGCTGGAGGCCGCCGATATCAAGTATCGCCATGACCGCCAGCTGCTGCGAATTGCATTAGAACATGCGATTCAGGCGGTCTGACCCTGCGAAAGCCGTGTGCGTGATGGCGCTCCCTACGAAGACAGAGATAGCACGCTGCCAGCGTAGGAGCGCTATTCACAGGACATAACGGAAGCTTTCGTTGGGCCGCCATGTGATGGCGACCCAAACCCTCACGCTTATATTAAGAAGCGGCGATAAACAACTCGCGCAACTGGTGCAACTGGTCGCGCACGCTGGCAGCCTCTTCGAACTCCAGATTCTGCGCGTGCTGCTGCATCTGCACTTCCAGCTCGTGAATTTTCTTCTGCATGGCTTGTGGCGTCAGCGCCAGATAGTTGGCCTCTTCTTCTGCCGCCACACGTGAGGCAGTTTTGCCCTTGCCGCGTGTTTTCACCACGTTTTTGCCCAGCTCAAGAATATCGGTGATTTTCTTGTTGAGGCCCTGCGGCACAATGCCATTCTCTTCGTTGTAACGCTGCTGCTTCTCTCGACGACGTTCGGTTTCGCCCATCGCGCGTTCCATCGAAGGGGTGATCTTATCAGCGTACAGAATCGCCTTACCGTTGATGTTACGCGCCGCACGGCCAATAGTCTGGATCAGTGAACGTTCGGAACGCAGGAAGCCCTCTTTATCCGCATCGAGGATCGCCACCAGCGACACTTCCGGCATGTCGAGACCTTCGCGCAGTAAGTTGATGCCCACCAGCACATCGAACTCACCGAGACGCAAATCACGAATGATCTCCATACGTTCAACCGTATCGATATCGGAGTGCAGATAGCGCACCTTCTCGCCGTGCTCCACCAGATATTCGGTAAGATCTTCCGCCATGCGTTTGGTCAGCGTGGTGACCAGCACACGTTCATTGATCGCCACGCGTTTGCGAATTTCTGACAGTAAGTCATCCACCTGAGTGGCGACCGGTCGCACTTCCAGAATCGGATCCAGTAGCCCGGTGGGACGTACCACCTGATCAATCACTTCGTCACCGGATTTTTCCAGCTCATATTTACCCGGCGTGGCCGAGACATAAATGGTTTGCGGTGCCAGCGCTTCAAACTCTTCAAAGCGCATCGGACGGTTATCCAGCGCCGAAGGCAAGCGGAACCCATATTCTACCAGCGTCTCTTTACGTGCGCGGTCGCCACGATACATGCCGCCAATCTGGGGAATGGTAACGTGCGATTCGTCCACCACCAGCAAACCATCGGCGGGCAGATAGTCAAATAAGGTCGGCGGTGGCTCGCCCGGACCGCGACCCGAGAGATAGCGCGAGTAGTTTTCAATGCCGGAGCAGTAGCCGAGTTCGTTCATCATTTCGAGATCGAACTGGGTACGCTGGCTGATGCGCTGCTCTTCCAGCAGTTTGTTGTTTTCCAGCAGCACCTTACGGCGATCCACCAGCTCAACTTTGATCTCTTCCATCGCCTGCAGAATACGCTCGCGCGGCGTCACGTAGTGCGTTTTCGGATAGATAGTGAAACGCGGAATCACGGACTCAATCTGGCCGGTCAGCGGATCGAACAGCGACAAGCGCTCAACTTCTTCGTCAAACAGCTCGACACGCAAGCCGATGTCGTCGGATTCAGCCGGGAAGATGTCGATCACTTCGCCACGCACGCGGAAGGTGCCACGCTGGAACACCTGGTCGTTGCGGGTATATTGCAGCTCCGCCAGACGACGCAGAATGCTGCGCTGGTCGATAATCATGCCACGCGTTAAGTGCAGCATCATTTTCAGATAGAGATCGGGATCACCCAGGCCGTAAATCGCCGAGACCGAGGCCACCACAATCACATCGCGGCGCTCCAGCATCGCTTTGGTGGCCGAGAGACGCATCTGCTCAATGTGTTCGTTCACGGCCGCATCCTTCTCAATAAAAGTGTCGGAACTCGGCACATAGGCTTCAGGCTGGTAGTAATCGTAGTACGAGACGAAAAACTCCACGGCGTTATCCGGGAAGAACTCTTTCATCTCACCGTACAACTGCGCCGCCAGCGTTTTGTTCGGTGCCATCACCATCGTCGGGCGATTGAGATCGGCAATCACGTTGGCGATGGTAAAGGTTTTACCCGATCCAGTTACCCCCAACAGGGTTTGGTGTGCGAGACCATCCTCCAGCCCCTCTTCAAGACGACGAATGGCCTCAGGCTGATCGCCTGAAGGTTTGAATTCAGAGTTGAGTTTGAAGGCTTTACTCATGGTTTTGCGGTTCCTGCAGAAGATGTCAGCGAGCAGGCTGATAATTCTACTCTGCTATGACGAATTTGCCAGAAAAAAATACTGGATATATTTACAGATATCTTGCACGATAACGGGGAAAGCACCTGTTTCGCTTCAGTGCAATTTAAGCGGCAAAAGGCAAAAGCTTGTTGCGCAAGGTTATCCCCAGAGCCGTGACGCTTTTAACATTTGTCAAGAGAGCGTCATTAAATTGCAGTCCGATGACAAGGCAGAAAAATCTCAGGCTTGCTTTTAATTAACCTGCTGATTTTATTGATAATGACTTCAAAGTCCAGTTTCGCAGCATAATGTATGCAGGCCGCGTATTTCCTCGCTTCCACACGGTTTTCAGTCGCTAATGCACAAGGTTATCCACAGGAATAGTGGATAACTGAATCCAGCCCCGAGCCCATCAGCTGTGTATAATTTTCTCCGCTCTTATCCTGGCGTGCGAAATATTTTTTTTTGCGTTTTTTTTCCGCCTGCCTTAAACCGCTTTAACTATCCTTTTCGCAAGTCAAGCACCATTGTTGTCGTAAAAACCGTACCTTGAGACCACTTATTTCTTCAGTGATTGCCTTATCAGTGAACAGATGCACCAGAAACGTTAAGCATTCAGCACCGTCAAAGTGCAGCCAGGTTATTACCCAGTGGAATTATTAAGCATTACTCACCTTTTAAGCCCGCTTTCACCTGATTCTGACGCAGAATGCCTCGTCCCACTAACCTGGCCTGGTAATTGCAGTAGTTTAACCATGGAGTGACGAGTCCATACGGCTTGCCTTGCGAGCTAACAACAGCAGTGTCCACCCTAATCGTGCACGACTGTATGCCAGACGACACAGAGCGGGAGCATTCAGGCAAATAATCTGGAAGGAGTATGTCAGATGCTGAGTTTACGTTCGGTGAATCAGTTCTACGGTCACAACCATATCCTGTGGGATGTGGATCTCGATCTGCCGCCCGGTACCTGTACGGGTGTGCTGGGCAGTCCTGGCATGGGCAAAACCACGCTGGTGAACTGCATTATGGGTCGCTTGCCCATTAACAGTGGCTCGATGATCTGGCAGGAAGATGGCTCGCCACCCGAGAATTTGTTGCTGCAGCCCGCTGAACAGCGTGCGCGCATGGGGATCGGTTATGTGCCGCAAGGTCGCCATATCTTTTCGCAGATGAGCGTGGAAGATAATTTAATGATCGCCCTGATGGCCGCCCAGGACGATCGCAGCCGCGCCATTCCTGAAATGGTATTTGATCTGTTCCCGGCACTCTATTCCTTGCGTCATCAGCGCAGTGGCGAATTGCCGATGGATCAACAGCAGCAGCTGGCACTGGCGCGTGCATTAGTGCTGCAACCTAAGCTACTGATTCTGGACGAGCCGACCGAAGGGATGTCTCCGTGGCTGGAAGAGGAGATGGGCAACCTGATCCGCCGTCTTAATCGCGATTACGGCCTGACCATTTTGCTGCTGGAGCAGCATGTCTCCTTCATCCGCCGCGTGGCAGACTATTTCCTGCTGCTTCACCGTGGTCGCAATGTGGCGCAGGGTAAGGTCGCTTTGCTGGATGATGTGACGGTGAATAAGTGGCTGACAGCGACCTGATGACCTGGTCGCCATCAATCAACTGCACCCCAAATGCTGGTTCATAATCTGACATTGAAGGTGCGGGTCTATGGCGGCCCTACGGACGAAATGACGTCAGGTGCGCATTGTTGCGCACCTGAGATAGGTTCGCCATTCATAACGATCCTACGGGCGATATAAACCAGAGTGCGCATGGAAGCGCATCTTAAACAGGTTCATTATTGCGGCAACGTCAAATACTGACCGCACTCGGCCTGTTGTGCTTCACTGTCCAGGTAGGGAATTTCACCGAGAAACGGTGCATCAATACGTTGACGCAGGGTGGCCATATACTCAGCATGTCGCTTACCCGGCGGCTGAATATCATTGGCAATCCAACCGGCTAACCGCAACCCACGCGCCTTCACCGCTTCCCCTGTCAGCATCGCATGGTTAATACAACCCAGCTTTACACCCACCACCAGAATCACCGGCAGCTGTTCTGCTTCGACCCAGTCGGCATAGGTCTGCGTCTCGGATAACGGCGTAAACCAGCCACCCGCGCCCTCTACCAATACCCATTCGGCCTGCTGCTCGAGCGCACGCAATCCGGCGGATAAGGCAGAAAAAGCGATCGGCCTGCCCTCTTCCGCGCTGACAATATGCGGTGACGTCGGCTCGACAAATGCCACTGGATTAACCTGCTCATAGCTGAGCGTCAGGCTGCTGTAGCGCTGCAACGCCAGCGCATCGCTGTTGCGCACGCCTTCAGGGGTGATCTCACAGCCCGATGCCACAGGCTTGTATCCTGCGGTACGTAATCCCGCTGCGCTTGCCGCCTGCAACAGTGCGCCACTGGCGACCGTTTTCCCCACTTCGGTATCCGTTCCGGTAATAAACCAGCGTGTCATTTATGCAAAACTCCATACATCAGGTGATAACTAAGGCGATAACCCTGCGCATCCTGCGGCCAGTACTGCTCCAGTTGCGCGAGCTGCGAGCGCGTGAGCGGCTGCGCGCCACGTCCGTCGTGCAGATGCGTGGCACCAATGCCTTTCAGAGAACGCATGGCACTCAGCGCGCTGGGGAAATGCAGCGTGATAATCTGCGGCTGGCACTGTGCCGGTAAGCCAGTGAGAGCGGCAGAGAACTGTGCTGCACTGAGAAATCGGTTGGCGTGCTGACGGCCATCTAACCTAGCCCAGGCTTCATGCACTTCATGCAGGGAGCCATCAAGCAAGGTCGAGAACAGCACGCTCCCCCCTGGCCGCGTGACGCGCAGGAACTGATGCAGCGCCAGACGCAGATCGCTACTCCACTGCACCGCCAGATTGCTCCATACACCATCAACGCACGCATCCGGCAGCGGCAGGTTATCGATATCGCCTTGCAGATAGTGCTGCGCCGAGCGCTGCTCTCGTGCGGCATCCAGCATCACGCTGGAGAGATCCAGCGCCGTCAGTTCGCGCCCACGATCGCGCCAGTAGCGGCTGTACCAGCCGGTACCACAACCCGCATCCAGCAGATGCGGCCCGAAACCCGCAGGCGCCAGTGCCAGGAGCGCATCGCCGCTCAGGCGTTGCAGTTCGGCATGCTGCTCATAATGCTGTGCCGCACGGCCAAATGCTTTGGCAACGGCTTGCTTGTTAACCTGCAGCGTCATACAGCGCCTCCAGCAGACGATCAATATCGTCATGATGATGAGCAGCCGTGAGCGTAATACGCAGCCGTGCCGTGCCCGGTGGTACGGTCGGTGTACGAATAGCACTGACCCAGTATCCGGCTTGCGCCAGCCGTTGTGATAACGCCAGCGCCGCGCTATTTTCACCGACGATCAACGGCTGAATCGCACTGTTCGATGGCATCAGCTGCCAGGGCAAATCAGCGGCACCGGCGCGGAACCGCGCAATGTGGCTGTTTAGCCGCTCACGCAACGCATCGCCCTGCTGAATTTGCTGCAATGCCGCCAGCAGCGCACAACACTGCGCCGGTGGCATCGCGGTGGAATAGATGAGATGGCGTGAAAATTGCTCGACATAATCCGCCGTGGCATCATCACACAGCAGCGCGGCACCACTGACGCCGAAGCCTTTGCCAAAGGTGACAATCAGCAGTTCCGGCTTCACGCCTTGCTGCCAGCAACTGCCGCGCCCCTGCTCACCACATACGCCAATGCCGTGCGCATCATCCACCAGCAGCCAGCCGTTGGCGCGCCGCGTCTGTTCCGCAAGGGCGGCGAGCTGTGCGCTGTCACCATCCATGCTGAATACGCCTTCCGTCACCACCAGCGTGCCGCCTTCTGGCGGGGTAGCCAGCAGCTTCGCCAGGCTCTCTGGCTGATTATGCGCAAAGCGGCGTAACGTCGCCGGGCTGTGGCTGGCCGCATCCAGTAACGAAGCATGCGCCAGCTTATCGGCAAGGATACGATCCTGCTTTTCCGCCAGCAGGTGGATCACCGCCTGGTTGGCGGCAAAGCCAGAGATAAACAGCAGCGCACGCTTGTAGCCCAGCCAGTCAGCCAGCTGCTCTTCCAGTTGTGCATGATGACGGCTATAGCCGGTGACATGTCCCGATGCGCCAGCCCCCGCACCCGCTTCTGCTGCGCCCTGTTGCCAGGCCGCAATCACCGCTGGATGCTGGCTCAGCCCGAGATAATCATTGCTGGAAAAATGGCGGTAGGTACGCCCCTCCAGCGTTATCTCACGCACGCTGTTGTGTTCAACCCGGCGCCGCAGTCGCCAGCCATCGGCTTCACGTCGCGCCGTCAGCGCCTGTTCGATGCGTGATGACCAGACCATCACACCGCCGCGTTGTAGAACTGCTCGGTATCGGCGTGCACCAACTGCTCGCTGAGATGATACTGCTGTTCGTTATCACCGGCAGTCGTGGCGGTATGTTCTGGATTAAGACCCAGCTTGCGGAACAGGATCAGATCTTTGTCCTCTTCCGGGTTTGGCGTGGTCAGCAGTTTGCAGCCATAGAAAATCGAGTTGGCACCCGCCATAAAGCACATCGCCTGAGTCTGCTCGCTCATCTGTTCACGTCCTGCGGACAGGCGGACATGCGACGATGGCATCATGATGCGCGCCACGGCGATGGTGCGGATAAAGTCGAACGGCTCAACGTCATCGTTATCGGCCAGCGGCGTGCCTTTCACTTTCACCAGCATGTTGATCGGCACGCTTTCTGGCGGTGTTGGCAGGTTCGCCAGCTGCACCAGCAAGCCAGCGCGGTCTTTCACGGTTTCACCCAGCCCGACGATGCCGCCAGAACAGACTTTGATGCCTGCGCCGCGCACTTTATCCAGCGTATCCAGGCGTTCCTGATAGCTGCGCGTGGTGATGATGCTGCCGTAGAATTCCGGCGAGGTATCAAGGTTGTGGTTGTAGAAATCGAGTCCCGCTTTGGCAAGGCGTGCCGCTTGCGTATTTTCCAGCGTGCCCAGCGTCATACAGGTTTCCATGCCCATCGCTTTAACGCCCTGCACCATCTGCTCCAGATACGGCATGTCGCGTTCGTGCGGGTTTTTCCACGCAGCGCCCATGCAAAAACGGCTGGATCCTGCCGCTTTCGCTTTACGCGCCGATTCCAGCACCGCTTCCACTTCCATCAGCCGCTCGGACTCCAGCCCGGTTTTGTAGCGCGCACTCTGCGGGCAGTATTTACAGTCTTCCGGGCAGGCACCGGTTTTGATCGACAGCAAGGTGCTGACCTGCACCTGGCGCGGGTCAAAATGTTGACGGTGAACTTGCTGCGCTTCGAACATCAGCTCAAGGAAAGGTTTATCGAACAGTGCCTGGGCTTGTGTCAGTGTCCAGCGGTTTGCCATTGCTTACTCCAAAAAAAGGGGTTCATCCCGACGATTAACGTGGTTATACTCGTAAACTAAATCTTTTCAAAATGGTTTACAAGATCGATGTTCACCCAAGACGACCTCCACTTTGATCGCCAGCATATCTGGCATCCTTACACGTCAATGCGCGATCCCCTGCCCTGTTATCCGGTGGTCGCGGCGCACGGTTGCCAGCTTCAGTTGGCCGATGGACGCGAACTGGTCGACGGCATGTCGTCGTGGTGGGCAGCGATTCACGGCTATAACCATCCTCGTCTCAATAAGGCGCTGACGCAGCAAATGGCGCAGATGTCACACGTGATGTTTGGTGGTATTACCCATCCGGCAGCCGTTGAACTGAGCCGCCAGCTGGTTGCCATGACACCGGAAGCGCTGGAGTGTGTGTTCCTCGCCGATTCGGGGTCGATTGCCGTCGAAGTGTCGATGAAAATGGCGTTGCAGTACTGGCTGGGGCGCGGTGAAACGCGACAAAAATTCCTGACGTTAAAACGTGGCTATCACGGCGATACCTTTGCCGCAATGTCGGTGTGCGATCCGGAAAATTCGATGCACAGCCTGTGGCGCGGCTATCTGCCAGAACATCTGTTTGCTGCCGCACCGCAGTGCGGTTTTGATGATGCATGGAACGAAGCGGACTTCGCCGATTTCGCCCGGTTAGCCGAGACGCACCATCGCGAGATTGCCGCCGTGATCCTTGAACCCATTGTGCAGGGAGCGGGCGGCATGCGTTTCTATCACCCGCGCTACCTGCAACAGGTACGTGAGCTGTGCGACCGTTACGGCATCCTGCTGATTGCCGATGAGATCGCCACCGGCTTTGGCCGCAGCGGCAAGCTGTTTGCCTGCGAACACGCCGGGATTACGCCAGACATTCTCTGCCTCGGTAAAGCACTCACCGGCGGTACCATGACGCTTTCCGCCACGCTGACCACGCGTGAAGTCGCCGACACCATCAGCCGCAGTGCGGCAGGCTGCTTTATGCATGGCCCGACCTTTATGGGTAATCCGCTGGCCTGTGCGGTGGCCATTGAAAGCCTGACGATGATCAACGAGGGGCTCTGGCCCGCGCAGGTGGCGGCGATTGAACAGCAATTGCGTCGTGAGTTGTTGCCGTTGCGTGAGCATCATGCGGTGGTGGATGCACGCGTGCTGGGCGCGATTGGTGTGATTGAAACGCGTTCACCGGTCAATATGGCGGCACTGCAGCAATTCTTTGTCGAGCGTGGCGTATGGATTAGGCCGTTCGGCAAGCTGATCTATCTGATGCCACCTTATCTGATTTCTGCCACAGAGCTGGCGCAGTTAACCCAGGCGGTGCGCGCGGCATTGGACGTTGAGGCGCATTTCCTGCCTTAAGCTAACTGGAAGTGCCGCGTGTTTTCCACCATGATGGAGGACACACTGCACAACGGAAAAGGAGAAGTCATGCGCGTAGTTAGCCAGGATTTTAACGATGGCGATAAGATGCCAGAGCGACACGTATTCAACGGCATGGGTTATCAAGGCGATAACCTGTCACCGCATCTGGCGTGGGATAATGTGCCCGCGGGGACCAAAAGTTTTGTGGTGACTTGTTACGATCCTGATGCACCGACCGGTTCTGGCTGGTGGCACTGGGTCGTGGCGAATATTCCGGCGGACGTTACCGAGTTGCCGCAAGGCTCTGGTTCAGGCGTGGTCGAACTGCCTCAAGGTGCACTTCAAACCCGTACCGATTTCGGACAAACCGGCTACGGCGGCGCAGCACCACCGCAGGGCGAATCTCATCGCTACATCTTTACCGTGCACGCGATGGGCACCGATAAGATTGATGTCGACGCCGGCGCGAGCGGCGCTATGGTAGGCTTTAATGTGCATTTCCATGCACTGGCGAGTGCATCAATCACGGTGATGTATTCTTAACATGCAAACGGCGCCAAAAGGCGCCGTTTCTCAACCTGGATTCAGATCAATCCAGGGTGTGAATCACCACCCACATCGGGCCTTGCCCCACCGCATAACGCGCCAGCGGTTGCAACAGACCGCGATCGGCAATCTTGTAGACTTCGATATGGTGCGACTTCTGCCCTGCCGCCACCAGATACTGACCGCTGTTATCGATATTGAAGCCGCGCGGCTGAGTTTCGGTCGGCTGATAACCTTCAATCGCCAGCACTGAGCCATCTTCGCTGATGCTAAATGCGGTAATGGTGTTGCTGGTGCGATCGCAGGCATAGAGGAAACGGCCGTCTGGCGTGATATGGATATCGGCCGCCCAGCGCGTATCGCTGAAATCTTTCGGCATCATATCCAGACTCTGCACGCGCTCAACCTGACCGTGCACGTTGTTCAATGCCCACACATCTACGGTGCTGTCGAGTTCATTGACCACATAGCCATAATCGCCATTCGGATGGAAAGCCATATGACGCGGGCCTGCACCTTCAACCGTAGTTACCTGCGCTTGCTCGCGCGGTGTCAGAGTACCATCCGCATTGAGCTGGAACAGGCAGATACGATCCTGCTTCAGTGCCGGTACAAACAGCGTTTGGTTGCTGAGATCGATATTGGCTGAGTGGCAGCCATCCATGCCGCCAATCACCTGGCTTGGGGCTTGCGGTAAACCGTCGCTGTCGATCGGGCTGATGCTGACGCACGCGTCGTTGTAGGAGCCGCAGAACAGATAGTTACCCTGGCGATCGGTCGAAATATGCGTTGGGCTGCCCGGCAACGGCGCTTCACCCGCCAGACTCAGGGAACCATCGGCCGCAATGCGGTACGCTAACACGCGAAAATTCGGACGAACGCCGACATAGAGGAAATCTTTCTTCGGGCTCACCACCATCGGCTGCACCTGACCGGCCACGTCCGTGACCTGCAATAACGTCAGTGCGCCATCTTCCTGCAACTGCCATGCGTGGATCTGCTGGCTCTCTGGACTGGCGGTATACACGACTTGTTTCATGCGTTTTTCCTTATTCGCTGCCTGATGAAAGGGATAACTGTAGCGCGTTTCATATTGCCGCGCTGGATTCATTTGTGCCCTGTTTTTTGTCTCAGGGCCGCTGCCGGGTGTAGACTTAACGCTTTGCTAACTCCCGGACGGAAAGTGTAATGAGCTACCGCGTAATCGCCCTTGACCTTGACGGCACCCTGCTGACCCCCACAAAAACCATTTTGCCTGAATCGATCGAAGCTTTAGCCCGCGCACAACAGGCGGGTGTCAAAGTGCTCATCGTTACCGGTCGCCACCACTGCGCGATTCATCCTTTTTATCAGGCGCTGCAGTTGGATACACCCGCAATCTGCTGTAATGGCACCTACTTGTACGATTATGCAGCGAAGAAGGTACTCGCTGCCGACCCGCTGGAGAAAAGCCAGGCGACCCGCGTCATTGAGATGCTCGATCAGGAAAACATTCACGGTCTGCTGTATGTCGATGATGCCATGCTGTATCAAGAGCCGACTGGCCATGTGACCCGCACCCTGAACTGGGCACAATCCCTGCCGGAAGCGCAGCGTCCCCTGTTCCTGCAGGTGCCAAGCCTGGCGCAGGCGGCGCTGGATGCGCAATCCATCTGGAAATTCGCGCTTTCCCATCCTGACACGCATGCATTGCAGCAGTTTGCGGAACGCACCGAAGCGGAGCTCGGCCTGGCGTGCGAATGGTCGTGGCACGATCAGGTTGATATCGCTCAGGCAGGCAACAGCAAAGGCAAACGTCTGGCACAGTGGGTTGAGAGTCAGGGCTTCAGCATGCAGGATGTGCTGGCGTTCGGCGATAACTACAACGATCTCAGCATGCTGGAACAGGTCGGTTTAGGCGTGGCGATGGGCAATGCTGACGAGGCGATTAAAGCGCGCGCCAAAAAGGTGATTGGCACCAATCTGGAGCCGGGTATTGCCGAAGTGATTTACAAAGAGGTTCTATAACTCTCTGATTTAACAGGTGTGCATAAATGCGCTAATGCCGCTAACTTAGGCCAATGAGAGCATATTTAATCCGGTACGCCTGAATGCGACCCCTACGAAAACCGCACCAACTTTGTAGGGTAGCCATTAATGGCAACCGAAACGCACTTAAATGACCAGCAGTAGTGGATAAATGCACACCTTACAAATGACTCTGGGCCGTTATTGATCATGCCCCTAACTATGCCGTGATCGCCACGCTCTTAATTTGCGCATAAAGCCACTGATCGGGTCGAATCCCCAACTCGTCTCGCGCCCACGGCGAAATCCGCGCCCACAGCTCGCTAATGCCAATGCGCAGCTTCACTTCAACCTGATCGTCAATCTCTAATAACTCGACCACCTGAGCTGGCAGGATATTGCGCACCGAGGTGTTTTGTGGCGGCTGCAAAGCGAGTGAAACATCTCCAGAAGCGATACGAATGCGCAGTGCCGTTTTCAGCGGCTGGTTAACACGGCTTACCCAGATATGCTGATCGCCCAGTGAGAGTGCCGTCATCGGATAATCAGGATGCTGTTCCAGCACCTGCACTCTCAGCACGCTGCTGCGATCGGCAATCGGCAGCCACGGGCGCATGGCTGCACTGCTCCACACTTTCTCCAGCGAACCAAAGGCTTTGACTTTGCCGTTGTCGAGCACCAGCACGTTGTCCGCCAGTTGCAGAATTTCATCCAGACTGTGAGAGACATAGAGAATTGGAATATCGACCTGTTTCGCCAGCTTTTGCAAATACGGCATCAATTCGCGCTTGCGTGGTAAATCCAGCGACGCCAGCGGCTCATCCATCAACAAAATATCTGGCGCGGTGAGCAGCGCACGGCCAATCGCCACACGTTGCTTCTCACCACCTGACAGCGACGCCGGAAAGCGGCTCAGTAAAGGCTCCAGTCCAAGCAAAGTCACCAGCGCGTTAAACTGTGGCTTCATCGCCGCAGCCATCCCGTATTGCAGGTTGCCGCGTACCCGATAGTGTGGGAAGAGACGTGCATCCTGGAACACGTAGCCAACGCGGCGTTTTTCCGGTGGCAGATTGACCTGCGTCGCCGAATCAAACAGCAGACGATCGTTGAGCTGAATCTGGCCGCTTTGCGGTTGTGTCAAACCGCCAATCGCGTTGATCAGCGATGTTTTGCCCGCACCGGATACACCGAAAATAGCCGTAATGCCGCTGCCGGGCACCTGCACGTTGACGTCCAGTTGGTGATCGCCCAGCAGCTGGGAAATATTGAGATTAAGCATCAGGCAGCCCCTAACCGCTTACGGCCCCAGCGTGCCAGCAGTTCAGAGGCCACCAGCGATAACAGCGCCAGCGCAATCGCCACCGCACACAAGCGGGCGGCGGTACCTTCTGCGCCGGGGGTTTCAATCAGGGTAAACATCGCCGAGGGAATGGTGCGCGTTTCGCCGGGGATATTTGAAACGAAGGTGATGGTGGCGCCAAATTCACCCAATGAGCGAGCGAAAGCGAGAACGGTGCCGACAATGATGCCCGGCAGCGTCAGCGGCAAGGTGATCGTAAAAAACACGCGCCAGCGACCGGCCCCCAGCGTGCGCGCTGCCTGTTCCAGTTTGGTATCAACCGCTTCCAGCGCCAGACGAATGGCGCGCACCATTAGCGGGAAAGCCATCACTGCCGAAGCCAGTACCGCCCCGCGCCAGCTGAAGGCCAGGGTGAAGCCGAACCAGTCGTATAGCCACTCGCCGATAAATCCACGTCGGCCCAGTGCAATCAGCAACAAATATCCCACCACGACCGGTGGCAACACCAGCGGCAAATGGATAAGACTGTCGAGTAAGGTTTTACCTGGAAACCGGCAACGTGCCAGAATCCATGCCATCATGATGCCAAACGGCAAACTCAACAGCACCGCTACGCTGGAAACTTTTAAGCTGAGAAAAACGGCCTGCCATTCGGGATCACTGAGTATCATTTCTTCGGCGCAAATCCATACTGTTTAAACACAGCAGCGGCATCCGGCCCCTGCAAATATTTGTAGAAGGCTTCAACCGTTGCGTTCTGATGATCTTTTACCACCGCCATCGGATATTCCACTGGCTTGTGGCTATCATCCGGGAAACGTCCTACCACCTGCACTTTGTCACTGGCGACCGCATCAGAACCGTACACGATGCCAAAAGGTGATTCATTGCGTTCTACCAGCGCCAGTGCCGCACGAACATTATTCGCCGGAGCCAGTTGCGTCGAGATGCTGTCCCACGCGCCCAGTTTTTGCAGCGCTTCCTTCGCATAAATTCCGGCCGGAACATGATCCGGGTCGCCCACCGCCAGACGTTCGCCTTTCAACAAACTTTTCCAGTCGGTTTGGGCATTAATGGTCACCGCTTTTGCGCTGTCGCTTTTCGGTGCCACCAACACTAAATCGTTGCCCAGCAGCGTGTAGCGCGTGTTCTCCACCACACTCTTTTTATCCACTGCATAGTCCATCCACTGCTGGTCGGCAGAGATAAACAGATCGGCCGGTGCGCCCTGCTCAATTTGACGCGCCAGCGTGGAGGAGGAAGCGAAGGACGATACCACTTCAAGGCCGCTCTTTTTCTGATATTGCGAGGCAATATCCTGCATCGCATTGGTTAACGATGCCGCAGCAAACACAGTGATCTTCTCTGCCGCCACGGCGTGACCGGCCATGGAAACAGTCAATACGGTAACAGCGGCCCAACGGTAATTGATTTTCAGCATTTTTTACTCCTTGTTACGTTATATATTCGATAATACAACGTGGGAACAAATGCTGTCATGAACTTAATATCGGCAGGATTGAGGGGAAGTTAAAGAAAAAACGCCCGCTGGGTGCGGGCGCTTGTAAAATCAGTGTTGCGAGCTGTTGGCAGGACGATCGTCGCGGCGGCCAAATTTGGAGATGACGTTGAACACTTCACCCAGGCCGTAAATCAGACCGAGCATAATGGCCATCACAATTGGCACCATGATGACAGCCACAGCCAGGCTTTTAAGCAGTTCCAGCATGGAAACCTCACGCAGAAAATAAAAAAGTGATTGTAACGGTTAGGGAAAAAAACGCACTGCCCTTTTCGTGCTTTTACTTTTGGCCTTACACTTGTCGCACTAACTTAAGGAGCTGACATGCAGGCAGAACTTTCTCTACACATTCGTCTTCAGCACAAGCTGTTTGCCGACCCACGCCGCATTGAACTGCTTAAGCGCGTTCAGGAAACCGGCTCCATCAGCCAGGGCGCTAAATTAGCGGGTATCAGTTACAAAAGCGCCTGGGACGCCATCAACGATATGAATCAGATGGCTGATCAAACCTTAGTTGACCGCGCCACCGGTGGCAAAGGCGGCGGCGGTGCGCAGTTGACCCGTTATGGTGAACGTCTGATTCAGCTGTTTCAGCTAATGGAACAGATTCAGCAGAAAGCCTTTGATGCGCTGCAAAACGACAGCCTGCCGCTGGACAGCCTGCTGGCAGCGATTGCGCGTTTCTCGCTGCAAACCAGCGCACGAAATCAGTTGTTTGGTACGGTCATGGCGCGCGACCATCAGCAGGTGCAGCAACACTTTGATGTGCTGCTGGCCGACGGCGTCACACGGTTGCAGGTGGCGATCACCGAACGCAGCGCTGAGCGCCTGCAGCTCGACAGCGGCAAAGAGGTATTAGTACTGATTAAAGCGCCATGGATACAGGTGAGCCGTGATGCCCTAAACAGTGATAATCAATTGCAGGTGACGATAAGCGCGATCGAGCCGGGTGAACAGGTGAGCGAAGTGTTGATGACATTGCCGAGTGGTGAAACCCTGTGTGCAACGGTGAACAACGCGCAGGTGCAACAGCAGAATCTGCAGCCAGGCGATAGTGTGACCGCCAGTTTTAATGCTGAACACGCCATCATCGCCACACTGCTCTGAAATCAAGGCCATGATTTGACTTCGTCTGCGTCGCTCGCTACAACTGAGTAACACGATGCATAAAACGGAATGAATCATGGCTTCATTGCAAATTTCGCAAGGCATATTTCACCTTAGCGACACCCGAGCACTGTCCCTTAACGATCTTATCCTCAACAGCGGCGAAAGTTGGGCCTTTGTCGGCGCCAACGGCAGCGGCAAATCCTCGTTAGCGCGAGCGCTTTCCGGTGAACTCTCACCAGGTAAAGGCACGGTCACGCAGGATTTTCAGCGTCGCACACGCCTCTCACTGGAGCAGTTACAGAAGCTGGTGGCGCAGGAGTGGGAACGTAATAACACCGATCTGCTGAGTGAGGGCGAAGACGATACTGGTCGCACCGCCGCACAGATCATTCAGGATGAAGTCAAAGATGCAGCACGTTGCCAGGCACTGGCCCAGCAGTTTGGCATCACCTATCTGCTTGATCGTCGCTTCAAATACCTCTCCACCGGCGAAACGCGCAAAACGCTGTTGTGCCAGGCGCTGATGGCGCAGCCGGATTTGTTGATTCTTGATGAGCCTTTCGATGGACTCGATGTGGCCTCACGCGCCAGCCTGGCGGAGACGCTGAGCGATCTGCACCAGCAGGGTTTTACTGTGGTGTTGGTCCTCAACCGCTTTGACGATATTCCTGACTTTGTGCAACAAGTCGGTGTGCTTGCTGAGTGCACCCTGACGCACTTGGGCGAGCGCCAGGCGATACTGGCAGAAGCGCTGGTGGCACAACTGGCGCACAGTGAGAAACTCGATGGCATGGCGTTGCCAGAAGCGGATGCACCGGATCAGTTACCCCAACTGGCGGAAGATGCGCCGCGTGTTGTTCTGCGTAATGGCGTGGTGTCGTATAACGATAAAGCGGTGATCGAGGGGCTAAGCTGGCAGGTGAATCCCGGCGAGCACTGGCAAATTGTGGGGCCCAACGGCGCGGGAAAATCGACCCTGTTGAGCCTGGTGACCGGCGATCATCCACAAGGCTACAGCAACGATTTAACCCTGTTTGGCATTCGTCGCGGCAGCGGTGAAACCATCTGGGACATCAAGCAGCACATCGGCTACGTCAGTAGCAGTTTGCACCTCGATTACCGTGTTAGCTGTAACGTGCGCACCGTGGTGCTTTCCGGCTTTTTCGATTCGATAGGCTTGTATCAGCCCGCATCAGACCGCCAGAAAGCGTTGGCGCGCCAGTGGCTGGCACTGCTGGGCATGGATAATCATCTGGCTGATGCACCGTTCCACGGTTTGTCATGGGGCCAGCAGCGCCTGGTGCTGATTGCGCGGGCACTGGTAAAACACCCCACCTTGTTGATTCTCGATGAGCCGCTGCAGGGGTTGGATCCGATCAATCGCCAGTTGGTCCGCCGCTTTGTTGATGTGCTGATCGGTGAAGGACGAACGCAGTTACTGTTTGTCTCACACCATGCCGAAGATGCGCCGCAGTGTATTACTCACCGCCTGAGTTTTGTGAAACAAGATGAAGGGTACGGATTCCAGCAGGACGATTTGCGATAACCTCGTTGTCATCCACCCCGCCCCTGCATCGTAGGGGCATATTCATGCTTCTATCCGGTCGTCAGCTAAACCCTTAAGCATTGTCGTGTGCGCATTGATATGCACTTCATTGAACAGCCGATGTAACCGCTACCATTTACCCGCCTGGTATTTCAGCAAACTCGCGCTATAACCCCACAAAATGAGAATCGTCACCTTGTGTAAACGATACCATTTATCCAGACTGGATCACGCTTTGGGGCCCGCCTTTGTGCTACCTTGATCGCAGTGATTTTGATCCGTTTGCCGTTTACCAGGACTCGTTATGGAAAAATTTAATCCGGTTGATCATCCGCATCGCCGTTATAACCCATTGATCGATCAGTGGGTGCTGGTCTCTCCGCATCGTGCCAAGCGTCCGTGGCAGGGTGCGCAGGAAACGCCTGCGCTGGAACAACTGCCTGCGCACGATCCTGACTGCTTCCTGTGCGCGGGTAATACCCGCATCACCGGGGATAAAAACCCGGATTACCAAACCACCTATGTTTTCACCAACGACTTTGCCGCGCTGATGACCGATACACCCGATGCGCCGCAAAGCGACGATCTGCTGATGCGCTGTGAGAGCGCACGCGGCACCAGCCGGGTTATTTGCTTCTCACCTGACCACAGTAAAACGCTGCCGGAATTGCCGCTCAGTGGACTGGAAGATATCGTGCGCACCTGGCAAGAGCAGACCGCCGATCTCGGCCAGCACTATCCGTGGGTGCAGGTGTTTGAGAACAAAGGCGCAGCGATGGGCTGCTCAAATCCGCATCCGCACGGCCAGATCTGGGCCAACAGTTTTCTGCCAAATGAAGCGCAAAAAGAAGATGATAATCAGCGCCGCTACTTTGACGAAAAAGGTTCGCCGATGCTGGTGGATTACGCCGCACGCGAGCTGAAAGACGGTAGTCGCACCGTGGTGGAGACCGAACACTGGCTGGCCGTGGTGCCGTGGTGGGCGGCGTGGCCATTTGAAACCCTGCTGCTGCCGAAAGCCCATATCAAACGCATTACCGATCTTACCCCGGCGCAGCGCAGCGATCTGGCGCTGGCACTTAAGCAGCTGACCAGCCGTTACGACAACCTGTTCCAGTGCTCCTTCCCCTATTCGATGGGCTGGCACGGCGCGCCATTTAACGGTGAAGCCAACGATCACTGGCAGTTGCACGCTCACTTCTATCCGCCGCTGCTGCGTTCAGCCACGGTACGCAAATTTATGGTTGGCTACGAAATGCTGGCCGAAACCCAACGTGATTTAACGGCGGAACAGGCAGCAGAACGTCTGCGTTCTGTCAGCGATATCCATTTCCGCGAGGCGCAATAAATGTCATTAAAATCCATCACTCAACAGGTTTTCGCTGACACTTTTGGCTATCAAGCCACGCACAGCATTCAGGCACCAGGCCGTGTGAACCTGATTGGCGAACACACTGACTACAATGACGGTTTTGTCCTGCCCTGCGCCATCGACTACCAAACCGTGATTGCCTGCGCGAAGCGTGACGATCGCCAGGTGCGCGTGGTCGCGGTTGATTACGACAACCAGCAAGACAGCTTCTCGCTGGATGCACCGATAGAAGCGTTGAAAGAGCCGATGTGGGCCAACTACGTGCGTGGCGTGGTAAAACATCTGCAAAAGCGTGATGCCAGCTTTGGCGGTGCCGATCTGGTGATCAGCGGCAACGTGCCACAGGGTGCGGGCCTGAGTTCATCAGCGTCACTGGAAGTGGCGGTCGGCACCGTATTCCAACAGCTCTATCAGCTGAAGCTGGATGGCGCGGCCATTGCCGTGAACGGTCAGGAAGCGGAAAACCAGTTCGTCGGCTGTAACTGCGGCATCATGGATCAGCTCATCTCGGCACTCGGCCAACCCGATCACGCGATGCTGCTGGACTGCCGCACCCTCGGCACACGCGCCGTCTCGATGCCGGAAGATGTCGCGGTGGTGATCATCAACTCCAACTTCCGTCGCAGCCTGGTCGGTAGCGAATACAACACCCGCCGCGAGCAGTGCGAAACCGGTGCTCGCTTCTTCAACAAGCCCGCACTGCGCGACGTCACGCTGGCCGAATTTGAGGCCTCTGAATCGCAACTGGATGCACTGGTGGCAAAACGCGTGCGCCATGTCATCACCGAAAATGCCCGTACGCTGGAAGCCGCCGATGCGCTGAGCAGTGGCGATCTGAAGCGCATGGGTGAGTTGATGGCTGAATCTCACGCCTCAATGCGTGATGATTTTGAAATCACCGTTCCCCCGATCGATCAGCTGGTGGAAATCGTTAAGGCAGAACTCGGCCCACGTGGCGGCGTTCGTATGACGGGCGGCGGCTTCGGCGGCTGCATTGTGGCCTTGATGCCAACCGAACTGGTGGATCAGGTGAAAGCTGCCGTTGCCGAAAAATATGAGGCGCAGACCGGCATCAAAGAAACTTTCTACGTATGCAAAGCCTCTGCAGGAGCGGGCCAATGGTAAGTGATGTCAATTCACATGCGCCAGACGGGCAACCGTGGCGCATCACCGTATTACGCAATCATAACGGCATGGTCGTGACGTTTATGGATTGGGGCGCGACATGGCTCTCCTCGCGCGTGCCCATGCAGGATGGCAGCGTACGTGAAGCGCTGCTCGGCTGCGCGACACCCTCGGATTATCTGCATCAGGATGCTTATCTCGGTGCCACGGTTGGCCGCTACGCCAACCGTATCGCTTCGGCTGAGCTGAAGCCGCTGAATCTGCTGCTGGCCGCCAATCAGGGCGCGCATCAGCTGCACGGCGGCCCGGAAGGGTTTGATAAACGCCGCTGGCGAATCGTCAGTCAAAGCGAAACCGAAGTGCACTATCGCCTCGATTCACCGGATGGCGATCAGGGTTTCCCCGGCAATCTGATTGCCGACGTGGTTTACCATCTTGACGATGATAACTGCCTGTCAATCCGCTATGAGGCGCAGACTGACAAGCCCTGCCCGGTGAACCTGACCAACCATGCTTACTTTAATCTTGATGCGCATCATGGCGATGCGCGCCAGCATCGCTTACAACTGCATGCGGATCGTTACTTACCGGTCAACAGCGAAGGCATTCCTAACGCGCCATTGAAAGCCGTGTCTGGCACCAGCTTCGATTTTACGCAGCCGAAGCGCGTGATGGATGACTTCCTCGCCGATGACGATCAAAAAGCGGTGAAAGGCTATGACCATGCATTTCTGCTTAACACCGCAGGCGACAGCAGCCAACCCGCCGCCGAACTGTGGTCGGCCGATGGCAAACTGGCGCTGACCGTGTTTACCGCCGCACCGGCGTTGCAGTTCTACTCCGGCAACTATCTGGATGGAACACGCGCCCGTGAACAGGGCAGCTATACTGCTTTCCAGGGCATCGCGTTGGAGAGTGAATTTTTACCGGATTCGCCCAACCATACCGAATGGCCGCAGCCTGATTGCTGGCTGCAACCCGGCGACCGCTGGCAGTCTGTGACGCGTTATCGCTTCACACCGCAGTAAGCCAGCGGATGAAAAACGCGCACTGCGTTAGCGACAGGCTTACGCCGTGCGTTGTTTTCCGCTATGGTATGGCGCTATCAGTGTGCCGCTTTTCAGGTGGCCGCAGCCGGTTTCTATAATCATCGAAACATCAAGCATTAAGGAGTTAAGCTATGGCCGTAACTAAGCTGGTTCTGGTGCGACACGGCGAAAGCCAGTGGAACCAGGAAAACCGCTTCACCGGATGGTATGACGTGGATCTGTCAGACAAAGGTCGCACCGAAGCCAAAGCAGCCGGTCAGCTGCTGAAGAAAGAAGGTTTCGTGTTTGATTTCGCCTATACCTCCGTGCTGAAACGTGCCATCCACACCCTGTGGAACGTGCTGGATGAGCTGGATCAGGCGTGGCTGCCGGTTGAGAAAACCTGGCGTCTGAATGAGCGTCATTACGGTGCGCTGCAGGGTCTGGATAAAGCCGAAACCGCCGCTAAATATGGCGACGACCAGGTGAAACAGTGGCGTCGTGGCTTTGCCATCACCCCACCAGAACTGGATCGTGCGGATGAGCGTTTCCCGGGCCACGACCCACGTTACGCATCACTGACCGATGCACAGCTGCCAACCACCGAAAGCCTGGCGCTGACCATCGAACGTGTTATTCCTTACTGGAATGAAAGCATTCTGCCGCGCATTAAAAGCGGTGAGAAAGTGATCGTTGCTGCACACGGTAACTCACTGCGTGCACTGGTAAAATATCTTGATAACCTGAGTGAAGATGAAATCCTCGAGCTGAACATCCCAACTGGCGTGCCGTTGGTGTATGAGTTCGACGGGAACTTCAAACCGCTGAAGCGTTACTACCTGGGTGATGCAGACGAGATTGCCGCGAAAGCCGCAGCCGTTGCTAACCAGGGTAAAGCCAAGTAATTCCCGGCTGAAAAACAAAAAGGCCAGACGCGAGTCTGGCCTTTTTTATTGCGCGTTAAGCGATTAGCCGCGGCGCTGTTTGATCGCCTGCGCCAGTTGGCGCAACGCTTTCTCGGTATCGTCCCAACCAATACAAGCATCGGTCACGCTCTGGCCGTAAACCAGCTCTTTACCGCTGTCGAGGCTCTGATTCCCTTCCACCAGATGACTCTCGATCATCACGCCGGTAATCGCCTGCTCACCGCCCGCGATCTGCTGCGCCACATCATCAGCGACGACCATCTGACGCTGGAACTGCTTGCTGCTGTTGGCATGGCTAAAGTCGATCATCACCTGCGGACGCAAGCCCGCTTTCTCCAGACCGGTTTTCACCGCTGCCACGTGTTCTGCACTGTAGTTCGGCTCTTTGCCGCCGCGCAGAATGATATGGCAATCTTCGTTACCGCTGGTTTCGACAATCGCCGAATGACCGAATTTGGTGACGGAGAGGAAGCAGTGTGGCGCGCTGGCAGCACCGATAGCGTCGATGGCCACTTTGATGGTGCCATCCGTGCCATTTTTGAAGCCGACCGGGCAAGATAAACCGGAAGAGAGTTCACGGTGCACCTGGGATTCGGTGGTACGCGCACCAATTGCGCCCCAGCTCATCAGATCCGCCATATATTGTGGGGTGATCATATCCAGGAACTCGCCAGCCGCAGGCAAACCGATGTCGTTGATGTCCACCAGCAGCTTACGCGCCAGACGCAGGCCATCGTTGATCTGGAAACTGCCATCCATAAACGGATCGTTGATCAGCCCTTTCCAACCCACGGTCGTGCGCGGTTTTTCGAAATAGACGCGCATCACCACTTCAAGCTCGCCTTTCAACTCGTCACGCAGCGTCAGCAGACGGCTCGCGTACTCTTTAGCGGCTTCGGTATCGTGGATCGAGCAGGGACCGATCACCACCAGCAGACGATCGTCCTGGCCGTGCAGAATACGGTGAATCGCCTGACGTGCCTGCGCAACAGTTTCAGCGGCTTTATCGGTAGCGGGGAATTTTTCGAGCAAAGCAACAGGCGGTAATAATTCTTTGATTTCTCTGATGCGTAAATCGTCGTTCTGATAATCCATACATAATTCCATTCAAATTTCTGGCCCCGCGTACGCCGGGCGCAACCCGTTAAATGTATCCCTTCAGGCTGCAGGTGTAAATTCCACGCTCGCGTAAATGCTTCTGTGAAATTTGCATTTACACACCCATGGACTAAGCTTTTTAAACGCAAGCACTGAGGAATGAGGTTCTTGCGATATTTAATTTTTAAGCGAAGCGTTAAAGATGGAATTTTATTCCGTCACGGTACGTTATTTTCGGCACTCAACACCCGTGGTGTTTGACGGCAACTCTCCATCGATTAAAGGAGCATAATGATGAATAAGTTTGCAATTATCTTTCTGACGGCAGCGATGACCCTGGGCAGCGGCGCGGCAATGGCTGCGGACAGTAATAACGGTGACGCGAATGCCTCAGCAGAAGCTGGCGCGGCGGCAGGCGGCGCGAAACAGAATCTGCCACCCAATAATGTGGACAATAGCAAAATTAACAATGGCAGCATGAACACCAACAGCACTGCGACGTCTGGCACCAGCACTGGCAACATGTCAGCTGAGCAGATCCACAAAAATTCTATGTGTAAAGACGGTAAATGTCCGGATATGAATAAAAAGGTCGATACTAAAGAAGGTGGCGGCCATGTGAAACACAAAACGGACGGCACGACCCAATAACGGGTTATCCGATCACACAAGGGAGAGCATTGGCTCTCCCTTTCTATTTCCGTGCAGGCTTTTCCGCTATGCTGAAGCCATGAAATTCAGAGGAACTGTTTCATGGCTTCACTGCTGCTTATTGATGATCATCCTTTAGTTGAAGTCGCGCTGGAAGCGGCCTGTATTCACTCCCCTATCCCGGTAAAACTGCACGCCGCCGCGACCGAAGCTGAGGCGCGTCAGCTTTTACAGCAGCATCAATTTGATCTTATTGTGCTCGATATCGGCCTGCCGGACAGTGATGGCCTCGAACTGTTGCGCCGTCTGCGCGCCCGCGATCCGCACTGCCCGGTATTGATTTACTCCGCTCAGCAGAGTCGCCACACGTTACTCAGCGCCGTTTCGCTCGGTGCGGCGGGCTATGTGGTGAAGAGTCAAAGCATGGCGCAGTTGCTCAGTGCAATTCTGGCCGTGCTTGGCGGACAGCAGGCGTTTCCACCGCTGCCTGACCGTATCGAACTGCCACTCACCGAGAAAGAGCAGCAAATTGTCGCACTGCTGGTGCGCGGTCTATCGAATTTGCAGATTGGTGAACAGCTGCATATCAGCAATAAAACCGTCAGCACCCACAAGAAAAACATTCTGGAGAAAACCGGCGTGCAGTCAGTGGTGGAGCTGGCTGAACTGTGGAAAGCCCAACAGTGAAAGCCATTCTCTGGCTGTGTCTGCTGCTGATTAGCTTTACAGTGCGAGCCGACCTACAGCCTGCCAGCAGCGTGATGCTCCCCGCCATGATGCCTGCACCGCATGTCGAGCCATGGCCGCAACCCACCTTACGCGTTGCCGTGCCGGCGCAAAACAGCGCGCCCTGGGCGATGCAAATTGGCAATCGTATCTGGGGCATTGATGCCGATTACCTCAGCGCGCTGAGCCAATTGACCGGCACGCACTTTAGCCTGCAAAGTTACGCCGATCGCGCCCAGCAGTTGGCAGCACTTGAGCGCGGTGACGTTGATTTCGTACTGAGCAACGAACATGCGCAGCTGCCGGAAAACATCCTGGTTAGTGACAGTTGGGTTAACAGCCCGATCCGCATCTACCGCAATCGTGATAATCAACGCGCGGTGATGTTCAACAGTGAAAACGCCCAGCTCACCATCGCGCAAGCGACACTGGCGCAACTGCCTGATGCCTTTGTGCAAAACCATCGCTGGCACAGCCTGCCCGGCGATTTGCAGGCGCTGTATGCGCTGCTCAATCAGCAAAGTGACTATCTGGTGGCGGATGAAACCAGCGCCGGCTTTCTGCTTAACCAGCTGCAGCAGGGACAGATTTACCAGATCACCGCCGATCCCGGCGCCGGTGAACTGTCGCTACGGGCGCTGTCGCGCGATCCCACACTGATTCACTGGCTCAATACTCAGTTACGTCTGCTGCCCGCAGAGTTCAGTAATCGCGTGCAACAGCGCTGGAGTCCGCCATTGCTGCGCTATCAGGATACGCAAACGCTGATGCTGTCGGCTGCCGAGAAGCAGTGGCTGGCCGCACACAGTGAGATTCCTTATGCCGCAGAAGTGGATAACGCCCCCTGGAGCTATCGCGATGGCAACGGTAATGCGCGCGGTTTTGGCATTGATCTGCTTAATGCGTTAAGCCAAAGCACCGGATTGCGCTTTACGCCGCACTGGGTAAACAATCCACAACAGGCGCAGACGCTGATGCAACAACATCAGGTGATGCTCAATCTGTTACAGCCTTTGAATGGCGACGATGCCAGCAGCAACACACTGCCGGTATGGCGTGCAATTTGGGGGATCTACACGCTTAACACGCAGCAGCCGATGAGTTGGCCCTCTCTGCAAAAGCAGCGTGTGGGCGTGCTGCGAGCCGATCTGGCGCAACGCTTGCTGCCTGAAGACATCACGCCCCAACTGTTCGATGACCGTGCGCAACTCTGGCAAGCCCTGAACAATGGTCAGATTGATGCGCTGGTGGATAATGTGCTGTCTGCACGCTGGCGCATGGCCAGCCACGCGGATAATCGTGTCCATTTAGCCTTTGCCGCCAGCGATGTTGCCTGGCCACTGGCACCTCAGGTGAGCCAGGATCAGCCGCAACTCCAGGCGCTGCTGGACCATGCACTGCAGCAAATCCCACCGGATACGCTCAATCAGATGCGCATTAACTGGTCACAGCCCCCCCAGCCCGGCACCAGTATGGCGATGCGCAATGTGCCGCTGATGATTTTGATGGCTGCCGGGATGATCATTGTGCTGCTGTTAGTGCTGCTGCTGCGCCGCTACCTGCAACAGCGGCGCGATCGCCTGCAGCGTGAACAGGCAGAGCGCGCTAACGCCGCCAAAAGTCAGTTCCTCGCCACCGCCAGCCACGAATTGCGCACGCCAATGCAGGCGATTCTGGGCCTGCTGGAGCTCGAACAGCAGCAGCATCCCAGCGAACGTTTGACACTGATGCACAGCAGTGCGCGCTCGCTGATGGCGCTGCTGAACGATCTGCAAGACCATGCGCGTATTGAGAATCAGAGTTTTCGCCTCGCACCGCATCCTCTCAATCTGGCAGATTGGCTGCAGCAACAGCAGCAGTTTTATCACCCTTTGATGCGTGAATCCGGTCCGATATTGTTGGTTGAGGCGCTCACGCCTTTGCCGACGCGCGTGATGCTGGATGGCGATCGCTTGCAGCAGGTGGTGAACAATTTGGTGGCCAACGCGCTGAAGTTCACGCGCCAGGGCGAAGTGCGGCTGTCGCTCGCCGTGACGGATCGGATTCAGTTCACGGTCACCGACAGCGGCAGCGGCATTCCACTCAGCGAACAGGCTCAGCTGTTTGAACCCTGGTATCAGGCTCCTTCCGGCAAAAGCCATGCGGTACAGGGCAGCGGGCTGGGTTTGTTTATCTGCCGTGAGATAGTGCAACGTATGGGCGGCCAGTTAACGCTGACTTCTGCGCCGGAGCAAGGCACCACGGTGAAGGTGATATTACCGCTCGACATCTGTGAGGATGCGCCCACCGAACGCCATGCTTGCTGGCCGCGCTATCCGCACCTGCGCGTGGCGATTGTCGATGACCATCCCACCAATCTATTGGTATTGCAGCAGCAGCTGGCTCAATTCGCTATCACGGCGCAGGTGTTCGAAGAGGGGCGCAGCCTGTTGCGCGCCGATGCGCTTCAGCCGTTTGATGTGCTGTTGATTGACCAGATGATGCCGCGCCCGGATGGATTAACACTGCTGCGCATTTTACGTCGCCGCCAGCAGCGCCGCAGCAAGCCGGCACTGCGCGTGCTCTGCTCTGCCGATGTGCAACTGCTGAAGATCGCGTTGCAAGAGAACGAAACACTGTTGTTGAAACCGATTGAGCTCGATCATCTGGCAGCACTGCTGGCACGGACGGTGCGCGATCCTCTCCGTCAATTGCCTGACAGTTTATTGATTCTGGCACAGCACAATGAGGCCTTTATCCCGCGGATTTGCCAGACACTGCAACGCACGCTGCAGCAGGATCGCGATGCGCTGCTGGCCGCCAGCCTCCAGCCTGACTGGCCCGCTATCGAGCGTGCCGCCCATCGCATGAAAGGCAGTTGGCTGTTGCTGGGCATGGATGAGATTGCCGAATATTGTCAGCAGCTGACTGATCAGGCAAAACAGCAGCGTCTGGACGATGATGCGTTCAATTTACTGATATCATTAACGAACAGGTTACTCGAACAACTGGAAAGTTATGGCACACACTCATTCCCACGGCGCGCATAACGGCAATCGTACGCGTCTGGCGGCGGCGTTCGGCGTCACCGCGCTGTTTATGGTTGCCGAAGTGATTGGTGGCGTGGTGTCGGGTTCGCTGGCGCTGCTGGCAGATGCCGGACATATGCTCACTGACGCCGCCGCGCTGTTGATGGCTTTGCTGGCGGTGCAGTTTGCCCAGCGCAAACCCAGCGCCCGTCACACCTTTGGCTTGCTGCGCCTCACCACACTTGCCGCCTTTGTGAATGCTATCGCGCTGTTGGTGATTACCGTATTGATTGTCTGGGAAGCACTGCGCCGCTTCTATCAGCCACAACCTATCCAGGGTGGGTTGATGCTCGGCATCGCCATTGCCGGCCTGCTGGCCAATCTGCTCTCTTTCTGGCTGTTACATCGTGGCAGTGAAGAGAAAAACCTCAACGTGCGCGCGGCAGCACTGCATGTGTTGGGCGATCTGCTCGGCTCCGTCGGCGCGATTGCCGCCGCCATTATCATCATGCTAACCGGCTGGACGCCGATTGACCCGATTCTCTCGCTGCTGGTTTCACTGTTGGTGGTACGCAGCGCGTGGTCGTTGCTGCGGGAAAGTCTGCATGAGCTGCTGGAGGGCGCGCCGAGCGGCATTAACGTGGATAAACTGGCGCGCGAACTGACACGCAACATCGCGGAAGTGCGCAACGTGCATCATGTGCATGTATGGCAAGTGGGAGAGAAGCCGGTGCTGACATTACATGTGCAGGTGATCCCACCTTATGATCATGATGGGTTGCTGGTGCGTATTCATCAGTATTTGCATGAGCACTATCAGATTGCGCATGCCACTGTGCAGATGGAGTATCAGCCTTGTACCGGTCATGATTGCGAACTCTGCGCGGAACAGAGCTCGCATCATCACTCACATGAGCATCTCACGCTGGATGGCCACGCCCATCACCCTCATTGATTCGACAGCGCGCGCGACCCATGTTCGCGCGCGCTTTGCATCCACAAGCGTGAACCGTTAAGTGCAATCAACGTCAGAATCACGTACTCCAGCGACATCGCGTAAACGCCCTGACGGGCAAAGATCATCACGCTAATCACGTTGATCACCACCCACAGTAGCCAGTTCTCGACGTATTTTCGCGTCATCAGAATCATCGCCACAATCGACAACACCATCATGCAGGAATCCCAGAACGGGAACGCATCCGGCTGCAGTTGTGGCATCGTCACGTTCAGGCCGAAACTTTGCATGATACCGACGGCGGTTTTGGTCAGAAACGCGAAGACCGGATCGATATACAGCGTCATCAGCGCAATGGCGATGACGCACGCCGCGCCCCAGCCGAAGGCTTTCGGCAACGGCAGCCAGCGAATCTTCAGTGCGGCTTCGTTGGCGGTGTTTTGTCGACTCCACGCGTACCAGCCGTAAACATTGGCGACAAAGAAGAACAGCTGCAGCAGTAAGCTGGCATACAGCTGAATCTGGAAGAAGATCACCGCAAACAAGGTGACGTTAATCAGCCCGAAGAAGTAGTTGATGATCTTCTCCAGACTGGCAAGCCAGATGCACAGCAAGCCCGCAAGCGTGCCCACCGCTTCGATCCATGAGAGGTCATAGCCCCCAACACCGATAGGAATGTGAACCAAAATATTTTGTGTGCTGAAGAAGTCCATGATCTGCACCTGTATGAAAGCCGCCTCAGGCGTTCCCTTTCACTTTGAGTTTGAGTTGTGCTGCAAAGTCTAGCATGCGATTTAGCGGTATCAATGCGGCTTCACGCAGCGCGTCATCGACATGGATTTCATGCTCGCTACCGCCGTGCTCCAGCCCTTCCGCAATCGCTTTCAGGCCATTCATCGCCATCCACGGACAGTGCGCACAGCTGCGGCAGGTCGCGCCCTCGCCTGCGGTTGGCGCTTCCAGCAACTCTTTATCCGGTACCGCCTGCTGCATCTTGTAGAAGATGCCGCGATCGGTCGCCACGATCATTTGCGGATGTGGCAGGTTTTTCGCCGCCTGAATTAACTGGCTGGTGGAGCCCACTGCATCAGCCAGATCGACGATCGCCTGCGGGGATTCCGGATGCACGAGGATCGCCGCTTCTGGATAGAGCGTCTTCATGCGCTGTAAGGCCTGGGTTTTGAACTCATCATGCACGATGCACGCGCCCTGCCAGCACAGTACGTCCGCTTTGGTCTGTTGGGTGACGTAACGGCCCAGATGACGATCCGGCGCCCAGATGATTTTTTCGCCCAGGCTGTCGAGATGCTCGATCAGTTCAACCGCAATGCTGGAGGTGACGACCCAATCTGCGCGCGCTTTGACGGCGGCTGAGGTGTTGGCGTACACCACCACGGTGCGATCCGGATGTTCATCACAGAAGCGATTGAACTCGTCGATCGGACAGCCGAGATCGAGCGAACACTCTGCATGCAGTGTCGGCATCAACACCGTTTTTTCCGGGCTGAGGATTTTTGCGGTTTCCCCCATAAAACGCACGCCCGCCACCAGCAGCGTTTTTGCCGGGTGGGTGCTGCCGAAACGCGCCATTTCCAGTGAGTCCGAGACACAACCGCCGGTCTCTTCCGCCAGCGCCTGAATTTCTGGATCGGTATAATAGTGCGCGACCAGCACCGCATCGCGCTCCTTTAATAAGCGTTTGATTTCAGAGATGTAATGGGATTTTTCATCCTGGCTGAGACGCGCCGGTTTCGGCGGAAAGGGATAAATCGCGCTTTCGGGATCGAACATCAGACTCATGACACGGCTCTCGTTTTCTCAATTTAACAAAATCGCCTGTTACAGCGATGATGCGGCATCAAAACCGCCATCGTGTTTTATATGCTAAACACGATAGCGGAAATGCGCGAGAGTGTCGTCTCTTTTTTACCCGGTTTACAAGCCACCTAACGATTTCTGCGGGTTTTCCAGTTCCAGCAAGAAAGCTTTCACCGGCAGACCGCCCGCGAAGCCAGTGAGCTTACCGTTGCTGCCAATCACCCGATGGCAGGGCGCCATGATCGACAGAGGATTTTTACCGTTGGCCGCCCCTACCGCGCGCATGGCTTTCGGATTGCCGATCTGTTCCGCGATTTGCTGATAGCTACGGGTTTCACCAAACGGAATGGTGAGCAGCGCTTGCCAGACTTTTTTCTGGAAGTCAGTGCCGACCGTGTCGTAAGGCATGTCGAACTGCTGGCGCTCTCCGGCGAAGTATTCACGCAGCTGGCGCTCGGCCTCGCACAGAATCGGATGCTGGTCGTTACGGCTGATAGGCTTCAGAGGTACGCGTTGCGCGCCTTCGTTTTCCCACAGAATCGCTGACAACCCGTTATCGGTCGCAATCAGCGTCAGTTCACCAACCGGCGTTGGGATGATTTTGGCATGATACATAAGGCACCTCCGGCATAAATCAGTGTGTCATTATCGCACTTCTACCGCGATAAACTGGCTGTTTTCGGTCATGAGCATAAACTGGTTAGCTGTCCGAAAGCAGCGAGTTTTGCTTTGCCACTTGCGCGACGATACCCAAAATACTGCAAGGCGCAGGAAGGCGGCAAACGAGAGGCTCTTCGAACAGCCGATTCAAACCGCGCTGGCCCGCAGGGGAACCTTCCTTAGGAAGTTCATCATCCCGATGCACTTTATCAAGTACGTGATTCGGATGAACGAGAGCAGCCAGCGCTTCTGCGCTTTAAAGTAGGAAAGGTATAGCCGGTTTATGAGCTGGAGACGATGATGTTTGATCCCGAGATTGCATACCAGGCGCTGACCTCGCGCGACAGTCGTTTCGACGGCGTGTTCTTTGTTGGCGTGACCTCAACCGGCATTTACTGCCGGCCCATTTGTCCGGTGAAAGCGCCGATGCAGAAGAACTGCCTGTTTTTTAACAGCGCCGAAGCCGCCGAGAAAGCGCATTTCAGACCGTGCCTGCGCTGTCGTCCTGAACTGGCTCCGGGCTTCGCCCCGGTCGATAGCCATCACCGCATCGCCGATCGCTTGATTCGTCGTATTGAAGAGGGCTTGCTGGAAGAACAAGAGACACTGGCCGATATTGCCAGCGAGTTTGACCTGAGTGAACGACAGCTACGCCGCGTGATCCAGCAGGAGCTGGGCGTGTCACCGCTGGAGCTGCGCCAAACGCGGCGCATGCTGCTGGCGAAGCAACTCTTAACTGAAACTTCGTTGCCCGTCACCGAAATCGCCTACGCCAGCGGCTTTCGCAGTTTGCGCCGCTTTAATGATGTGTTTCAGGCTCGCTACCGTATGACGCCTTCGCGTCTGCGCAAGCAGAGTCAGCCGGAGAGCGTGACCACCGTGCAGGAGAGCGCGGAACTGCGTCTGAGTTATCGTCCCCCTTATGACTGGGATGCCATTCTGGATTTTCTTCAGCAGCGCGTGATGAAAGAGGCCGAGTGGGTTAGTGAAGGGGCTTATCACCGTACCGTGGCGCTGGGAAACTGTCGGGGCTGGGTGCGTGTCAGCCATTTGCCGGAAAAACAGGCGCTCAAGGTGCAGTTCACCACCACCTTAACGCCGGTTTTGCCTGCTCTGCTGCGTCGCCTGCGTGACCTGTTTGATTTGGATGCCCAGCCACAGCGCATCAGCGAGCAGCTAAGCCAGGATCCGTTGTTAGCTGAGAGTCTGGCTCGTTATCCTGGGTTACGCGTTCCTGGGGCGTTTGACGGCTTTGAGTTGGGGGTGCGCGCAATTCTTGGCCAGCAGGTGACGGTGAAAGCGGCCACCACACTGAGCAGTCGCGTGGCGCAGCGTTTCGGCGAGCCTTTTGCAACGCCCTGGCCTGAACTCTCCCGGCTGCCCCCGACGGCGGAATCGCTCGCTAGCGCAACCATTGATGATATCGCCAGTCTCGGCATTGTGAGCGCTCGCTCGCAGGCGATTCAGGCGCTGGCACAGGCATGTGCCTCCGGTGCGTTGCGTTTTAACGGCGCAGTGAATCCTGATGTGGTTCAGCAGCAGTTGCTGGCATTAAAGGGCGTTGGTCCTTGGACGGCGAGTTATATTGCCATGCGCGCCCTGCGCTGGCCGGATGCGTTCCCTAAAGAGGATATTGCGATTCGCAATAATCTGGGTGGGGTGAGTGCCAAAGTAGCAGAGCAGTTATCGCAGGTTTGGCGCCCGTGGCGCAGCTATGCGGTGTTGCATATCTGGAAGAGTTTGACGCCGGGTAAGAAATAAATTCGTGCGTTCCAGCCGGTCAAGGCGGGAGTGGAAGAGCGAAGCGTCCGAGCCATGTACAGGGCCATCGATTGCACACTTAAGCCGTTAGTAAAAAAACGACTGTGCGTTTCAGTCGGCAATAAGGGGCGGTTGCGTAAAGACGCCGTAAATACATCCCTGTAGGCTCTGGTGGCGCATCCATGCGCCACAAGCTTTACTCCACCGCCCCTAATTGCCGCCTTCATGCCGGATCTGTGCGCTTTTTAGGAAGCAACGATTAAGCCTCATAAGCCAGTCAAGGCGGGAGCGGAAGAGCGAAGCGTCCGAGCCATGGATGGCGAGGCCGATCCACAGGGATGTGAGACTCCTTCGCGATCCGTCCCGCCTTGACAGGCTGACGCACAGACCCACAGCAATCCCACCAAACATGGGTTCGGTATCAGATCCCTTCGCCATCCTCCCACCCGGAAAGACTGGCGCTTCTGACTCACAGCAAATTCAGCTAAATTTTTTGAACAGCGCAGATTTGAGAAACGCAGAAAAGCAAAAAGGCGCCTTTAGGGCGCCTTTCTACATAGTGGTGGGTCGTGCAGGATTCGAACCTGCGACCAATTGATTAAAAGTCAACT
>NZ_JACVUO010000020.1:0-94371 GCF_016625145.1 Pantoea sp. S61 | reverse complement strand
GGACTCACGCACTTGCCGATCCTGCTTCATACTTTGCACTACAGCGGCGTTAGCTGCGCTTGTTCGCTCCGGTCACATACTGGCGTATGCTCCCGGGGACTCACGCGCTTGCCGCCTTGCTGTAGCACAAATTATTTCGCAGGATCTCCGGGGGTATCATTATAAAGGCGCAATTTTTTGCACCTATCACCTATCACTAATCGAGAGATTGGTGAGTTTACTTGGCTGGGGGGCTGCACCCGGCATTCACGCCTTATACCGCAACGTATTTAAATTCCCCTGCAGAACCAAATCGTGTTTAAGCGTTGAGACCTGGCGGCAAATCTCAGCTATCTGCTGATGATCGCGCAATTTTTTCTGCCACTTTTCAGGAATCTGGTCGAACTGCTGATAAATAGCTTCAAGGGTGCCGAACTGCGTGAGTAAATCGCGGGCGCTTTTAGGGCCAATGCCGGTGACGCCGGGAATTTTGCTGCTGCTGATGCCGCACAATCCCCAGTAATCAGGTAATTGTGCAGGCGTGACGCCAAACTCGTGCTCGATGAAAGGCACGTCCAGCCAGCGTTTCTGGAAATAATCACGGATGCGGATATTCGGCGCTAAAAGCTGGCAATAGCCTTTGTCGGTGGAGACGATAGTTGCCTGATGTCCGGCATCGGCCATTTTCACCGCCAGCGTGGCGGCGAGATCGTCGGCTTCATCGAGATCGGCGACCCAGCAACGCACGCCGACAGCCTCAAAGGCCTGCTGGATAACGGGCATCTCCATCTGCAAATCATCCGGCATCGGTGGGCGACCCGCTTTGTAATCGGGTAGCAGCTGATGTCGCCAGCCAGGGTGACGATCGTGGCTATCAAATACCGCGACGACGTGCGTCGGTTGCGTGTGGCCTAATAGCTGATTCAGCGCTGCGATGCAGGCTTCGCGGCAGGGCGTGCCTTGCACGGCATGCAAACGGCGGATCAGGTTCAGCGCATCAATAATCAGAAGATGAAACGACATAGTGATAGTGGCAGCCCGCAGGCTGCCTTCCTGATGGGTTATTTAATGATTTCGTAGCAGGGGATGTAGGCGCTGCCTGGCAACTTCATACGCTGCTGAGCGACGAAGCCCTGCAGCAGTTCATCCATGCGATGCATAATGTCGGCGTCGCCGTGCAGTTTGTAAGGCCCCTTCTCGCGGATTTCGCGAATGCCGACCTCCTTAACGTTGCCGGCAACAATACCAGAGAAAGCGCGACGCAAATCTGCAGCCAGTTTTTCCGCTGGCTGGTTCGGGAACAGTTTCAGGTTAGCCATGTTTTCGTGCGTCGGTACAAACGGTACCTGCAACTCTGGCGCGATGCGAATCGACCAGTTAAAACTGTAGGCATCGCCAGTTTCGCGACGATACTCTTTGACCTGCGGCATGGCCTTCTTCATCAGACGTGCCACTTCAGCAGCATCATCAATGATGATCTTATAGTGCTTACGCGCGGTTTCACCCAGCGTATTAACGATGAAATCATCCAGCACCCGGAAGTAGTCGGCGCTCTCTTTCGGGCCGGTGAGAATCAGCGGCAGGACCTGGTCGCTGTTGTGTGGATTCATCAGGATCCCCAACAGATACAGCAACTCTTCTGCGGTGCCGACACCACCCGGGAAGATCACGATGCCATGCGCAATACGCACAAACGCCTCAAGACGCTTTTCGATATCCGGCATGATGATCAGTTCATTCACCAGCGGATTTGGTGGCTCAGCCGCGATAATTGACGGTTCGGTCAGGCCAATGAAACGACTGTCGTGGTAGCGTTGCTGTGCATGACCCACTGCGGCACCTTTCATCGGCGCTTCCATCACGCCAGGCCCACAGCCGGTGCAGATGTTGAGTTCACGCAGGCCCATTTGTGTGCCAACATTGCGGCAATACTGATACTCCACTGCGTTAATCGAGTGACCACCCCAGCACACCACGGTATTGGGATATTCACCAATGTGCAGCGCGCGCGCGTTACGCAGAATTGAAAACACCTGATTCGTGATGTGAGCGGAATCGTCAGCGTTTTTATGATCGCTGCGCTCAAGTTGGCCATTCACAAACAGAATATCGCGTAGCACGGCAAACAGGTTGGCCTGCAATGAGCGGATAATACGGCCATCAACAAAGGCTTCTTCCGGCGGATTAATCAGTTCGAGTTTGACGCCGCGCTCACGGCGCAGCACGTTGATGTCGAAATTTTCAAAACGCGAGAGCAGTTCCTGACTACTGTCGGTCTGGCTGCCGGAGTTGAGCACCGCGAGTGAGCAGTTGCGAAAAAGCTGGTAAAGGTCGCTGCTGGCCGTTTGCTTCAGCATGTCGACTTCCAACTGGGAGAGCAGATCCATTGAGCCAAGCGGGCTGATATGTGTAATCAAGAGAACTCCTTTACACGCAAATGCGTGACGGGTGACGCTGCGCTTAACTTGCTGAACGCAGTGACGAAAATCCTTCGGAACGCAGGTTTAGACCTTAGCGCCTTTGACAGAGTAACGTTGTCCGCAGTGAATGCTCAAGTGGAACCGCGCATCCGTGCTGCGGCCTGCGAGGCGTCTCGCAATCTGTTACTGGCGTACCAGGCGGGAAAACCCAGGAGAGAAGGGAACGTTGCTGCGCCACGGATTAATATCCAGTCCACCGCGGCGCGTATAACGTGCATAAACGGTCAGGGATTCTGGTTGGCAAAAGCGCTGAATGTCGTTGAAAATGCGCTCAACGCACTGTTCATGGAACTCATTGTGCTGACGGAATGAGATCAGGTAACGCAGCAGGGCTTCACGATCGATACGTGGGCCTTTGTAGCGAATCATTACGGAACCCCAATCAGGCTGATGGGTGATCAAACAGTTGGATTTCAGCAAATGGCTCACCAGCGTTTCTTCCACCACTTCACTGCCCGCGGCCTGCGCTAAATAATCGGCGTTAAAAGCATAGTCGTGAATCTCGATATCCTGCTCGTCGATGACATCGCCATTGAAATGGCCGATTGGCTGGCCTTCCACTTCGCCCAGACGGAACAGTGCCACGCTGACTTCGCCATTGGCGCAGGCGCGCAGATCGCGCTCGAGTGTCTGGCGCACCTCGCCCCAGTCCGCGAAACGCGTCTGGTTAAAGCTGTTAAGATAGAGCTTAAAGCTCTTGGACTCGATCAGGTTTTCGCTATCAGCGCGCAGCACCACTTCGCCCACCGCCACCTGCGGCACGCCCTTGCTGTTGAGCCAGGAGAGTTCGTACAGCGTCCAGATATCTGCGCCCTGGAACGGCAGATTATCCGGGTAGAGCCCCAGCGGTTCGCGATTCAGGCTGCGCGGCACCGATTGCAGCAGCGTGTTATCGTAACGATCAACATAAGCCGTGGGCTTACCTAACGTCAGGCCGCTTAACGCCTGATCGCGGTTTTCAGAAGACATATCGGTTACCACTAAATTCCATCAAAGTGGCTAAGTGTAACCGATCACAAGCGAGAAGAAGAATGATGCAACAAACCGCAGACGCCCTGCGTGAGTTTACCGCCCATTATGTGCAACATTGGCAGCAGCAGGCTGGACATCTGCCGGCAAGCACGGATCTACTGGGGGTGCCATCCCCCTGTATTGTCAGCACACTGGATGATCGTGTGTTGTGGCAACCACAACCGTTCACCTTGCCAGCCACGCTGGAAGCGGTTGAGCGTGCACTGGATATCCAGTTGCAATCGGAAATCAGTGCTTTTTACACGTCGCAGTTTGCCGGGGATATGACCGCAACCTTTCAGCAGCAGCAGATTACCTTGTTACAGGTGTGGAGCGAATCAGACTTTACCCGCTTGCAGGAGAATCTGATTGGACATCTGATCATGAAGCGCCGCTTAAAACAGAGTCCAACATTATTCATTGCGACGACTGAATCGGAGCAGGATGTGATTGCTCTGTGTAACCTTTCCGGTGAAGTGATTCTGGAACAGCCTGGTAGTAAAAAGCGTCAGGTACTGGCTGCGAGCATTAAGATATTTCTTAATGATTTACAACCGGTTAGTGCCTGAGTGACAGACTTCGCTGGCGAGGCTTGTAAGAGATCTCTCACATTAGGTGTGAGAGATCGCTAGATCATTTTGCAGCCATCCGGAAAACAAGGATGTAAAAATATTGTGAATCATAAGCTTATGGCATCACTCCTAAAATTAGTAGTGTGAGAAATCTATTAACGCGTCTTACTAACTTGTTATTACGATGGTTTCTGACAGAATAGTCACCACTGGCAGGATGCTGGGGATGAAGAGACGTTCAGGAGAATGTCAGCCAGGAGGCGGGAACGTAACGGAGTTTACGGCACATGGAAGGCTTCTGGATGAAGCAGGACACTCAGGATTGAGTCAGGGACACCTCCAGGACGGAGAATGAGAGCCACGCGGATGGTGGTGGGCCAGGATGCTAAGGATAACTGTCACGATGACAGGCAATGGAAAGCAGAGGACGAGTTGTCATGGATGAGCAGGGAGCACAGCGGTGGCGGGAATGCTGCGAACGAAACCGGGAGCACTGTAATCACAGTGCTCCCTTTTTTTATGCCTTTTTTGCACGTTGAACGACTAATGGTATGCTTGCCGCCCAATTTTTCTCTGGAGGTAGCGTATGTCGTCGCAAATGATTATTCAACAGCTGCAGCAGATCGAAGCGGTGATGCGCGAACACGGCCACTGGCAGACGCAATCCCCTGAGCCGGCAGCCTTCGCCAGTACCGAGCCTTTTTGCCTCAATACCATGGAGCCGCTGGAGTGGCTGCAGTGGGTACTCATCCCACGTTTCCATGCGTTAATCGAAGCCGGTGCGCCGCTTCCGCAAAATTTCTCTGTAACGCCTTACTATGAAGTGGCGTTACCTGCCACCACACCCGGCCATGCGGTCCTGTTGCTGACATTAGGCCAGTTCGATGCGCTTTTTCAGGACCCGACCTCTTAATGCTGGAAATCCTTTATCAAGATGAATGGCTGGTCGCCGTCAACAAACCGTCCGGCTGGCTGGTGCATCGTAGTTGGCTCGATCGCGACGAAAAAGTGGTGGTGATGCAAACGGTACGCGATCAAATTGGTCAGCACGTATTTACCGTGCATCGCCTCGATCGCCCCACCTCTGGCGTGCTGTTAATGGCGCTCTCCAGCGAAGTGGCGCATTTACTGTCACAGCAGTTCGAGCAGCATAAAATGCAGAAGACCTACCACGCGGTGGTGCGAGGTTGGCTGGATGGCAGCGCGACGCTCGACTACCCGTTGGTCGAAGAGCTGGATAAGATTGCCGATAAGTTCGCGACGCAGGAACGTACGGCACAACCTGCCGTCACTGATTATCGCTCACTGGCGCAAGTAGAAATGCCGGTGGCGATCAGCCGTTACGACAGCGCGCGTTATACCCTGGTGGAGATGTCGCCGCATACCGGCCGTAAACATCAGCTTCGCCGCCATATGGTGCATCTGCGCCACCCGATTATTGGTGATAGCGCCCATGGTGATTTGCGGCAGAATCGGGGTGCAGCAGAGCACTTTGGTATGAATCGATTGATGCTGCATGCCAGTGCGCTGAGCCTGACGCATCCGGTCACCCGAGAACCTCTGGTGATCCGCGCCGGGCTCGATCGCGTCTGGCAAGGCATGCTGCAACAGTTTGGCTGGCAGCATCAGATCCCTGAGGTTCCCAGGGTTGAGTTTGCCGACGAGGCAGTCCAGGATAAGCCAACAGAATAAAGGAGCGGCAAGATGGCAAAGATTGGCATTTTTACAGGTACGGTTTACGGCAATGCATTGCTGGTGGCGGAAGAAGCGCAGCCGGTACTAGAAGAGCAGGGCCACGAAGTTAAAGTTTTTGAGGATGCCTCACTGGCGGATTGGCAGGCTTACAGCCAGGAGGTCATTCTGATTGTCACCTCCACCACTGGACAGGGCGACTTCCCGGACAATATTGCCCGCTTGTATGTGCAGGTACGCGATGAAGTGGGGTATCAGCCAGCGTTGCGCTACGGCGTGATTGCGCTGGGTGACAGCAGCTATGAAAACTTCTGCGGCGCGGGCAAAACTTTTGATGCCACCTTGCAGGAACAAAGCGCCAAACGCATCGGTGATGTGTTGCTGGTGGATGCCACTGAAGATCCAGAACCTGAGTCAGTGACCACGCCGTGGGTCGAGAGCTGGGGTAAACTGCTGTAATTCTGCCTTCGCTTTGGTTCTTGCAAGCGACCATAGGCAATCTAAAGAGCCTGAAAATGAGGTGATGATTTTTCAGGCCCCTCAGAGTGTTCCCCTCCCCGATGTTGGGAGAGGGGCAGATGACCCTCAGGTCACCGGTGCCGGATTAAACACCGCCAGCTGATTGCGAATACCCCAGCGATCGGACCAGGTTTGTTTGCGACCACTGGCGATATCCAGAATCAACTCAAACAACCGCCAGCCCACCTGCTCAATACTCTCCTCGCCGGTAGCAATAGTGCCCGCATTGATATCCATCAGATCGTGCCAGCGCTCAGCCAGCGCATTGCGCGTCGCCATTTTAATCACCGGAATCGCAGCCAAACCGTAGGGTGTGCCGCGTCCAGTAGTAAACACCTGCAAGGTAATACCTGACGCCATCTGCTGGGTGCCGCAGACAAAATCACTGGCCGGTGTCGCTGCGTAGATTAAACCGCGTTGAGTCGGGCGCTGTCCGGGTGACAGCACTTCTACAATCGGACTGCGTCCTGATTTGGCAATCGATCCCAGCGCTTTCTCCACCACGTTCGCCAGCCCGCCTTTCTTATTCCCCGGCGAGGGATTGGCGCTGCGGTCGGTTTGGCCCTGGCTGAGATAATCGTCATACCACGCCATCTCTTCCAGCAGACGTTTACCCACATTTTCATCGACCACGCGCGGCGTCAGCAGATGTATTGCATCACGCACCTCTGTGACCTCAGAAAACATCACGGTGGCGCCGCAGCGCACCAGCAAATCCGAGGCAAAACCGACTGCCGGATTGGCCGTCACGCCGGAAAACGCATCGCTGCCGCCGCACTGCGTGCCAATCACCAGTTCTGATGCCGGGCAGATTTCGCGCTGGCGCTGATTAAGCTTCTTCAAATGGCGTTCGGCGACCTGCAGAATTTCATCGACCATCGCGCCGAAACCGACATGCCGTTCATCCTGCAAACGCACAATGTCATGATCATCCAGCGAGATGGCCTGCACATCCGGCGTGCCGGTCAGCAGACGCTCCGGCTGTAATTTCTCGCAGCCGAGACTGACAATCATCACTTCCCCCCCAAAATTGGGGTTCAGCGCGAGGTTATGGATAGTGCGGATCGGCACCACCGCAGCGGGCGCATTAATCGCTACACCACAGCCATAAAGATGATTGAGTGCCACTACGCCATCCACGTTGGGATAGCGTGGCAGCAGATCGCGCTCGATCATTTGCACCACGTAATCCACTACGCCAGCCACACAGTGCACGCTGGTGGTAATACCGAGCAGATTGCGTGTTCCTACGCTGCCATCGGCGTTGCGATAACCCTCAAAGGTGTAACCTTCGAGCGGTGGCAGAGCGGGGGGCACATTGTTCGCCAGTGGCAAACTGTTGAGCGGAGGCGCTTCGGGTAGCGCCACCAGAGATTCTTCAATCCAGCTCCCTTGCGCAATCGGGCGCAAGGCGGTGCCAATCACTTCGCCGTAGCGCAGGATGACGCCGTTTTCAGGAATATCCACCAGCGCCACTTTATGTCCCTGCGGGACATGTTCCGTCAGCTGCAGGCCATCTTCAAAGCGGGTGCCAGCCGGCAATCCCTGATTGTTGACCACGATCGCCACGTTGTCGGCATCGTGTACTTTTATATAAAGCGGTTTCTCTGTTAGCGGTCGGTTCATTGCTCACCTTCCAGTGCGTCGCGCTGTGCATGGCAGCGCGTTGTAAATGCTTCTATCACGTCATCATTTTTTGCCAGCCTCAGTATATGCAGGGGTATTGGCCAGCGCATTGTGCAACTGACTGGCTTTTGGTGGTTTTAATCGCGGAGTTTGGTTCGTTTATCCAAATACAAGTGAACAGACTCACAAAGCGCAGGTTAGCTGGCTGCTTCTTAATCAATTCATGGGTGAAAAATCAGGTTCCGTGAGCTACGCCGCAGGGATATGTGCAATTGCCATAAAAACAGCATGAATCAATGCTCATCATCATGCTTTCTTCCAATGCCTCGTGGTGGGGCTGTTCCTATACTGATTCTCGTTCTTCAACGTTTGGTTATTCGTCACGACGCATCATCGTTTTGCCATAACAACAATCGCCGTGTTTAACCCGACATCATTCTGATACCCAACGCGATGTGTATGCAGTCAGAGTGGATGTAGCGTTCGCTATATTTCAGGAGTGCATCATGAATAGTTTCAGCCAGACAGCGGAAGCGGTGCAAAAACGCACCAACGCCCGTTACTGGATTGTGGTGATGTTATTTATCGTCACTTCATTCAACTACGGTGACCGTGCAACCATTTCGATTGCCGGTTCCGCGATGTCTAAAGATATCGGCCTCGATTCGGTCGGTCTGGGATATATCTTCTCCGCCTTCTCATGGGCGTATGTCATCGGTCAGATTCCTGGCGGCTGGCTGCTCGACCGCTTTGGATCTAAACGCGTTTACTTTTGGAGTATTTTCCTCTGGTCGCTGTTTACTCTGCTGCAGGGGTTCGTAGACCTGTTCAGTGGTTTCGGCATCGTGATCTCACTGTTCCTGCTGCGCTTTCTGGTTGGCCTGGCGGAGGCACCTTCCTTCCCGGGTAACAGCCGCATTGTGGCAGCCTGGTTCCCGGCGCAAGAGCGTGGCACCGCCGTCGCGATTTTCAACTCGGCACAGTATTTCGCCACGGTGATCTTCGCACCGATCATGGGCTGGCTGGTGGCGGAAGTGGGCTGGGCGCACGTGTTCTGGTTTATGGGCGGACTGGGCATCATTCTCAGCTTCGTCTGGCTGAAGTTCATGCATGATCCGAACAATCATCCGGGCGTGAATAAGGCTGAGCTGGAGTACATGGAACAGGGCGGCGCGCTGATCAATATGGATGCCAAAAAAGCCGACCGCAAAGTGAGCTGGGATGAGAAGTGGTATCAAATCAAACAGCTGCTCTCGACTCGCATGATGTGGGGTATCTATCTCGGACAATATTGCGTTAACGCACTGACCTACTTCTTCATTACCTGGTTCCCGGTGTATCTGGTACAAGCGCGCGGCATGTCGATTCTGAAAGCAGGCATGATCGCCTCGATTCCCGCTATCTGTGGCTTCCTCGGTGGTGTGTTAGGTGGCGTGATTTCCGATTACCTGATGCGCAAAACCGGTTCGCTGAATATTGCGCGTAAGACGCCAATTGTGGTCGGCATGCTGCTCTCCATCAGCATGGTGATGTGTAACTACACCGAAACCGAATGGGTGGTGGTGCTGTTTATGGCATTGGCGTTCTTCGGCAAGGGCATCGGTGCGCTGGGCTGGGCGGTGATGGCAGATACCGCACCGAAAGAGATCAGTGGATTGAGCGGTGGCTTGTTCAACATGTTCGGCAACTTCTCCGGCATCGTCACGCCCATTGCTATCGGCTACATCATCGCCGCTTCCGGTTCTTTCGAAGGTGCGCTGATTTATGTCGGCATCCACGCCTTTGTTGCTGCGTTTAGCTTCCTGTTCATTACGGGTGATATCAAACGTATTGAACTGAAACACCGAGCATAAGGACGAACTATGAATACGCAAAGTAGCCCGGTGATCACCGATATGCAGGTGATTCCGGTTGCCGGTTACGACAGCATGTTGCTGAACATTGGTGGAGCGCACAGCGCCTGCTTCACCCGCAACATCGTGGTATTGACCGAAAGTGATGGTCATACCGGCGTCGGTGAAGCGCCGGGTGGCGAAACCATTTACCAAACCCTGGTAGAGGCGATTCCACAGGTCAAAGGCCAGCAGGTGGCGCGCATGAACCGCCTGGTGCAGCAGGTGCACAAAGGCAATCAGTCGGCGGATTTCGATACCTTCGGCAAAGGGGCCTGGACCTTCGAACTGCGCGTCAACGCGGTGGCGGCGCTGGAAGCCGCACTGCTGGATTTACTGGGCCAATGTCTGGGCGTGCCGGTGGCAGAACTGCTCGGGCCGGGACAGCAGCGCGATGAGGTCACGGTACTCGGTTATCTGTTCTATCTCGGCGATCGTCGCAAAACCGATTTACCGTACCTGACCGGCGAAGGTGCCAGCCATGACTGGTATCACCTGCGCCATCAGGAAGCCTTAACGCCGGAAGCGGTGGTGCGTTTAGCCGAAGCGGCGCAGGACAAATATGGATTCAAAGATTTCAAACTGAAGGGCGGCGTATTGCCGGGTGAGCAGGAGATTGAATCCGCGGCCGCACTGAAAAAACGCTTCCCGGATGCACGCATCACTGTCGATCCCAATGGTGCCTGGACGCTGGATGAAGCGATTGGCTTGTGCAAAGGCATGGGTGATGTGCTGACCTACGCCGAAGATCCGTGCGGTGCCGAACAGGGTTATTCCGGCCGTGAAGTGATGGCGGAGTTCCGACGCGCCACTGGATTGCCGGTCGCCACCAATATGATCGCCACCAACTGGCGCGAGATGAATCACGCGGTGATGCTCAATTCGGTGGATATCCCGCTGGCCGATCCGCACTTCTGGACGCTGAGCGGTGCGGTGCGCGTGGCGCAACTGTGCGACGACTGGGGCTTAACCTGGGGTTGCCACTCCAACAACCACTTCGACATTTCGCTGGCGATGTTTACCCACGTTGGCGCTGCCGCACCGGGCAAACCGACAGCTATCGATACCCACTGGATTTGGCAGGAAGGCGATCAGCGCCTCACTAAAGAGCCGCTGCAAATCCGCAACGGCAAAATCGCGGTGCCGGATAAGCCCGGCCTCGGCGTTGAGCTGGATTGGGATCGTCTGCATCAGGCCAATGCCCTCTATAAATCACTGCCAGCGGGCGCACGTAATGACGCCACCGCGATGCAGTATCTGGTTCCCGGTTGGTCATTCGACCGCAAGCGCCCGGCCTTCGGTCGCCGTCATGCATAAGGAGCAGGAAATGAGTCAGACCCCGAAAATTACATCGTTGCAAGTCATTCCGGTGGCCGGTCACGACAGCATGTTGCTCAATCTGAGCGGCGCACACTCGCCGTTCTTCACCCGCAACATCGTCATCATCAAAGATAACTCAGGCCATACCGGCGTCGGGGAGATTCCGGGCGGCGAAAAGATTCGTCAGACGCTGGAAGATGCTGCGGCGCTGGTGGTGCAAAAAACCGTAGGCGAGTACAAGAACATCCTCAATCTGGTACGCAGCACCTTTGCGGATCGCGATTCGAGTGGCCGTGGTAACCAGACGTTTGACCTGCGTACCACCATCCATGTGGTGACCGGCATTGAAGCGGCGTTGCTGGATCTGCTGGGTCAGCATCTGGGCGTCAACGTTGCGTCACTGCTGGGAGATGGGCAGCAACGCGATCGCGTGGAGATGCTGGGTTACCTGTTCTACGTCGGCGATCGTAAGAAAACCTCGCTGCCTTATCAGAGCCAGGAAGATGAGAAATGCGACTGGTATCGTCTGCGTCATGAAGAGGCATTGACGCCAGATACCGTAGTGCGTCTTGCCGAAGCCGCCTATGAAAAATATGGCTTCAACGATTTCAAACTCAAAGGCGGCGTGCTGCGCGGTGGCGAAGAAGCCGAAGCCGTCACTGCTCTGGCGAAACGCTTCCCGCAGGCGCGTGTGACGCTCGACCCTAACGGTGCCTGGTCGCTGAATGAGGCGATTCTGCTCGGTAAACAACTTAAAGGCGTGCTGGCGTATGCGGAAGACCCCTGTGGCGCTGAGCAGGGCTATTCCGGGCGTGAAGTGATGGCGGAATTCCGTCGCGCGACTGGCTTGCCAACGGCCACCAACATGATTGCCACCGACTGGCGTCAAATGGGCCACACGCTGTCGCTGCAATCGGTGGATATCCCGCTGGCCGACCCGCATTTCTGGACCATGCAAGGTTCGGTGCGCGTGGCGCAGATGTGCCACGACTTCGGCCTGACCTGGGGTTCGCACTCCAACAACCATTTCGATATTTCGCTGGCGATGTTCACCCACGTAGCCGCTGCTGCGCCAGGCGCCATTACCGCCATCGATACCCACTGGATTTGGCAGGAGGGCAACCAGCGCCTGACCAAAGAGCCGTTCCAAATCAAAGGCGGCATGGTACAGGTGCCGCAGAAACCCGGTCTCGGCGTCGAGCTGGATATGGATCAGGTGATGCAGGCTAACTCGCTGTATCAGAAACACGGTTTGGGCGCGCGTGATGATGCGCAAGCGATGCAGTACCTCGTGCCGAACTGGACTTTCGATAACAAGCGTCCTTGCCTGGTGCGCTAACGTTTCCGGCGCTCCGTGCGGGCGCCTGTTGTAACCGACTGGAGTAATCACAATGAGCAATGCCTGGCCGAACACTTTTCGTCGCCGTTTACTGGCAGGGGAAACCCTGATTGGTAGCTGGTGCGCGCTTGCTAGCCCGATTTCCACCGAAGTTCTGGGCCTGGCGGGCTTTGACTGGCTGGTGCTGGATGGCGAGCACGCGCCAAACGACATCACCACCTTTATCCCGCAGTTGATGGCGCTGAAGGGCAGCCACAGTGCGCCGGTAGTGCGTCCGCCGTGCAATGAGCCGATTATCATCAAACGCCTGCTGGATATTGGTTTCTATAACTTCCTGGTGCCGTTTGTGGAGACCGAGGAAGAGGCGATTCGCGCCGTAGCGTCAACGCGCTATCCGCCAGCGGGCATTCGCGGCGTGTCGGTTTCGCATCGCAGCAACATGTACGGCACGCTGCCGGATTACAACGCCACCATCAATGACAACATCACCGTGTTGGTGCAAATCGAAACTCAGCAGGCCGTGGATAACATCGACGCGATCGCGGCCGTTGACGGCGTGGATGGCATTTTTGTCGGACCGGGTGACTTGTCTGCCGCACTCGGCTATCTCGGCCAGCCTGCGCATCCTGAAGTGTTGAAAGTGATTAAACACATTTTTGAACGTGCCAAAGCAGCAGGTAAACCCAGCGGCATTCTGGCGCCGGTGGAAGCTGACGCACGTCGTTATCTGGAATGGGGTGCCACCTTCGTTGCTGTGGGCAGCGATCTGGGTGTTTTCCGCAACGCCACGCAGGCGCTGTGCGACAAATTTAAGAAATAACTGACGAAGGGGAAAGGCAATGAAAATTGGATTTATCGGCCTCGGTATTATGGGCAAACCGATGAGTAAAAACCTGGTGAAAGCCGGTTATTCGCTGGTGGTGCGTGACCACAACGTTAGCAACGAAGCTGAACTGGTGGAACTGGGCGCCACCGTGGCGAAAACGCCAAAAGAGGTCGCCGAACAGGTTGATGTGGTGATCACCATGGTGCCGAACTCACCGCAGGTGAAAGAGGTTTGCCTCGGCGCCAACGGGATTATCGAAGGCGCGAAGCCTGGCCTGATTGTGATCGACATGAGTTCGATTGCGCCACTGGCCAGCCGTGAAGTGCACGATGCGCTGGCAGAAAAAGGCATCAAGATGCTGGATGCGCCGGTCAGTGGTGGCGAGCCGAAAGCGATTGAGGGCACGCTGTCCGTGATGGTCGGTGGCGATAAAGCGGTATTCGACCAATGCTACGACATCATGAAAGCCATGGCGGGTTCCGTGGTGCACACCGGTGATATCGGTGCAGGCAACGTGACCAAGCTGGCGAACCAGGTGATTGTGGCGCTGAACATCGCGGCGATGTCCGAAGCGCTGTCGCTGGCAACCAAAGCCGGTGTAAACCCAGAACTGGTCTATCAGGCGATTCGTGGTGGGCTGGCAGGCAGCACGGTACTTGATGCCAAAGCGCCAATGGTGCTGGATCGTAACTTCAAGCCGGGCTTCCGCATCGATCTGCACATCAAGGATTTGGCGAATGCGCTGGACACTTCACACGGCATTGGCGCGCATCTGCCGCTGACGGCTGCGGTGATGGAAATGATGCAGGCACTGAAAGTCGACGGTAAGGGCACTTCTGACCATAGTGCGCTGGCTTGCTATTATGAAAAATTAGCTCAGGTCGAGATCACCCGGTAGTTTGCCTGTCCGGTGTCTGCGGATGCCGGACTGCTCACTGCTTTAGCAGGACGGAATTCCGTCACCCATCGCGCTCGGATTGCCTATGAAAATTGTCATCGCACCGGATTCATATAAAGAGAGTTTGTCTGCCCTGGAAGTGGCTGCGGCGATTGAAGCGGGATTTAGCGAGATTTTTCCCGACGCCGAATACGTGAAAATACCGGTCGCCGACGGTGGTGAAGGCACGGTAGAAGCCATGGTGGCGGCGACGCAAGGAAGTATTGTCAGATTAACCGTGACCGGACCGCTCGGCGCGCCGGTTGAAGCTTTTTACGGATTATCCGGTGATGAGCGCAGCGCATTTATCGAAATGGCGGCAGCCAGCGGTCTGGAACTGGTGCCGGCCGCGCAGCGTGACCCGCTGATCACCAACTCTTATGGCACCGGCGAGCTGATTAAAAACGCGCTCGATCGCGGTGTTGACCACATCATTATTGGTATTGGTGGCAGCGCCACGAACGATGGAGGATCCGGCATGATGCAGGCGCTGGGCGCTCGCTTGCTGGACCAGCAGGGCAATGAGATTGCCTTTGGCGGCGGCGCACTGCCGCAGCTGGCGCGGATTGAAATCGATCAGCTGGATAAACGTATTCAGCAGTGCCGCATAGAAGTGGCCTGCGATGTTACTAATCCTTTGACCGGTGAAGAAGGTGCCTCGGCGATCTTTGGTCCACAAAAAGGAGCCACGCCGGAACTGGTGCATCAACTGGATAACGCGCTGGCGCATTACGCTGAGATTATCCATCGCGATTTAGACATTGATGTGCTGCACATTGCGGGCGGCGGTGCGGCGGGGGGCATGGGCGCGGCACTGCATGCGTTTTGCCAGGCCGAGCTGCGTCGCGGTATCGAGATCGTCACGGAAGCCCTTGAGCTAGCGGATCAGGTGCAAGATGCCGATCTGGTGATTACCGGCGAAGGACGCATTGATAGCCAGACGATTAACGGCAAAGTGCCGATTGGTGTGGCGAAGGTGGCGAAGCAATTTAACAAGCCGGTGATTGGCATTGCGGGCAGTTTAACCGCAGATGTTGGCGTGGTGCATCAGCACGGGCTGGATGCGGTTTTCAGTGTGCTGTTCAGCATTGGCTCGCTGGAGGATGCGTTAGCCAATGCGGCGCAAAATGTGCGACTGACCGCGCGCAATGTGGCGGCAACGATCAAGGTGGGGCAGGCCTTATAGATGCGGCTGATCGCGCGCAATGTCGTGGCAGTGAACAATGTGGGGCTGGCCTTACAGGCGCGGTCACCTCACCCTAACCCTCTCCCGTGATCGGGCGAGGGGGACTGTTGGTTGCGATGATGGAGGCGACGAGTCATTCTTTAACCTGGCTCGTTTAACTCTCTTTGGTGAGTGGCAGAGGGCATGAAACGTTCCCTTATCCCACGCCCAACACTTTCCTGGCCTCACGCGCCACGTTCGCCATCTCATCACTCAATTCCAGCAATTCCGGCTCCAGCGCTTCGATATCACTCTCCTGATGCAGACTCTTCTCCAGCTGCTGACACAGCTGTTTCAGTCTGGGCACGCCGCTGTAGCTGGCGCTGCCGTGCAGCTTGTGGATGATCTCGCGCAGGCCATTAACATCATTACTGGCCATGGAACTCTCCACGCGCGCCTCCACTTCCGGCAGGAAATCCAGCAGCATCTGCAGCAGATCGCGCGCCAGATCCGGTTTGTTGGCGGCCTGACGCAGTGCCAGCGCCCAGTCGAGCGACGGCGCAACATCTGGCAGCGGTGTGGGTGCCGCCGTGGGGTTCGGGGCATAACGCTGCAACAGCTGGCTCAGTTTGCCTTCGTCAATCGGCTTCGCCAGATAATCATTCATCCCGGCACCAATCAGCTGCTGGCGCTCGCCATCCAGTGCATGTGCAGTGACCGCGACAATCGGGGTATTCGCATGCAGCGGCAGGCTGCGAATGATTTCACTGGCGCGAATGCCGTCGATATCCGGCATCTGGATATCCATTAAAATCACATCCAGCTTGTGTAACCGCGCCTGGCGGATGGCCTGTTCAGCGTTGTCGCACAGAATGATGTGCTGAACCTGCTCCTCCAGCAGCGCACCAATTAATTTCAGATTGGCAGGATTGTCATCCACCGCCATCACCGTCAGCGGCTGGCGGGTACTGTGCGGTAAGGCATCGTTATGCAAACTGTGTAAATCCAGCAGCATCGGCAACAAGCGCGTCAGTGAGACGGGTTTGGCGATACAGCCGGCGATGCCACGTGCGCGCAAATCGTCGGCGAACAGCATCATCTCGCTGGGCAGCGCCAGCAGTACCGAATCGGCATGCGCGCGCAGCCGCTGAATTAACGCATCCGGCAGCGTGGCAGGGTGAGGATCGTTCACCGGCAATCCCATCAACAACAGCGGGAAGCGGGTATCCGGCAGCGCTTCCAGTGAAGTGAAATGCTGAACCTGCAGCGGCGTGATGCTGAGCATCTCCTGTACCGCTTTCGCCACCGCAGCATGGGGTTCGATATAGGCTAACGGGATGGCACGCAGATCTTCCAGCATGCGCGGGATGGGCGGCGCGTTGGGATTGAGATCGAGATGAACGTGCACCCAGAAAGTGGATCCCTGATTTTGACGGCTGTGGAATGCAATCTCTCCGCCCATCTCCGACACCAGTTTTTGCGTGATCACCAGACCCAAACCGGTGCCGCCGTGGCGGCGGGAAATACTCGCATCGGCCTGACGGAACGCCTGGAACAGCTGTGACTGTTGCTGCTCAGAAATGCCAATGCCGGTGTCGTGTACCTGAATTTCCAGTTCAACGCGCGTGGTGCTCAGGCTACGCAGCTCAACACGCAAATCGATGTGCCCCTGCTCAGTAAACTTAATGGCATTACCAATCAGGTTAATCATGATCTGCTGTAAACGCAGCGGGTCGCCAATCACATTATCCGGCACCTGTTTTTCCAGACAAACGGTGATCTCCAGCCCTTTGTCATGTGCTGAAGGTGCCAGCAGCACCAGGGTTTCATCCAGCGTGGCGCGGAGCGGGAAGGGGATCGATTCCAGCACCAGCTTGCCGGCTTCGAGTTTCGAGAAATCCAGCACATCGTTGATGATGCTCAGCAGGTTATTGGCCGAGCGCTCAATGGTGCTCATATAATCGCGCTGGTTGGTGCTCAGTCCGGTTTTCAGCATCTGACGGGTAAAGCCAATCACTCCGTTGAGCGGTGTTCGTAATTCATGTGACATATTGGCGAGGAATTCTGATTTGATACGCGCCGCTTCCTGCGCGCGCTTCTTTGCCAAATCCAGCTCGACGTTTTGAATCTCCAGCTGTTCCAGGGTTTCACGCAGATCGTACGTGGCCTGATCGATATTCTGCTGCATCTCTTCGTGATAGGCAGTGAGCGACATCGCCATGGCATTGATGCCGTTTTTCAGAATGCTCAGTTCGCCCAGCATATAGCCATCAACGCGGCTGTCGAGTTGGCCGCGACGGATGCGGTCAACGGTGGAAACCATGTTCCGAATCGGCCCGGTGACGTCGCGCATCAGACGATAGGCAAACAGCATGGCGATGCACAAACAAAAAAGTAAGAGCAAAGTGGCCACAAACACCTCTTTGTACTGCTCCAGCCGCACCGATTGCAGATCGAGTTCAATGGCCACATACCCCAACGGATTCCCCGCGGGTTTGGCATCTTCACCGGGCAGTTCGTCTACGGAATAGCGTTCGGAGATAATCGGGGTTCGCAGCACCATCAAATTGCCGTGGCGCTCCACCGATACACCATCTTCCAGCGTCGAGATGTCTTCTTTTTGCAATAACGCGAGGTTTTGGTTGTTGTTCGAGGTGACGTAGATGTGATTGTTGTTGTCGAAAATGGTAATGGCACGGACAATATCGGAATGACGACGATGCAGCAGGCTGACCAGCTCGCGAATCGCATCACGATTGTGCCAGGTCATGCCGTATTCGCTGGAGACAGCCAGCGGTTCAATAATGTTCGATCCGGCATCGCGCACCTGATGTTGTAATTCGTTATAACGGTGCACCACGAAGAAGGTACTGAGCAGCAGACCAATCATTAACGTTGGCGCCAGTATCAAAATCATCATTCGCGCCCGCAGGCTATATTTGGTCATAATTGTGGCCTGGCAACTCCTGGCATTGATATCCCTGTGCACAATCTGCTTGCGATGGCACACCCCATTAATTTAGAGAATTCACAACACTATGGCGCAATTTTACTCCGCAAAACAGCGTGTGGCGACAAAGCAGCGTATTACCGTCACTATCGAAGACCTTGACCCCTTTGGACAAGGTGTTGCGCGCCATAATGGCAAAGCGATGTTTGTCAGCGGCGCACTGCCGGGTGAACAGGCCGAAGTCATGGTCGTGGAAGATAAACGTCAGTTCTCGCGGGCCAAAGCCAAAAAGATTACTCAGCCGAGCGCACAGCGGGAAAAACCGCGCTGCGTGCACTTTGGTGTCTGCGGTGGATGCCAGCAACAGCATGCCGCGATCGCGTTACAGGAGGAGAGTAAAGCACATGCGCTGAGCCGAATGCTGAGTCGGGATGCGCCTTTGCCGGTGCAGGTAAATGAGATCATCCGTGGCAACACCTGGGGCTACCGCCGCCGCGCTCGCCTGGGACTGCAATGGCAGCCTAAACAGCAGCGTTTGCTGATGGGTTTTCGCCAGGCAGCAACCAATGATTTAGTGGCGCTAAGCCAATGCCCTATTTTGGTGCCCGAGCTTGAGGCGTTACTCCAGCCATTGCACCACTGCCTCAGCACCTTGCAGGCCGCACGGCGACTGGGCCATATCGAGTTAGTGCTGGCGGACAATGGCCCGGTGATGGTGCTGCGTCATCTTGATGCATTGTCCGCAGGCGATCGTGCAAAACTGGAACGCTTTTCGCATGAGCATCAGCTGATGCTGTATCTGGCCGACGGCGGCGACACTTTGCAGCCGCTGGGGGATTATGCACCGTTCTACCAATCGTTTGATTTGAAACTGACTTTCAGCCCGCAGGATTTCATTCAGGTGAATGATGGCGTGAATCAGCAGATGGTGGCAAAAGCCATTGAATGGCTCGATTTACAGCCCGAAGATCGGGTGCTGGATCTGTTTTGCGGTATGGGTAATTTCACTTTGCCTGTAGGAAAGTTCGTACAAAATGCTGTGGGTGTGGAGGGTGTTGCAGCTTTAGTCCACCAGGCAGCGTATAATGCTGAGCTGAATAATCTTAAAAATGTCCGCTTTTTCCAGCACAATCTGGAAGAAGACGTTGCCCACCAGCCGTGGGCAGCGCAGGGATTTAACAAGGTGTTACTGGATCCAGCACGTGCTGGGGCCGCGGGTGTGATGTCGCATATCGTTAAACTTGCGCCACAACGCGTGGTCTATGTTTCCTGTAACCCAACAACACTTGCGCGCGACAGTCAGGCATTACTGTCGGCGGGCTACCATTTGGAAAGGGTCGCGATGCTGGATATGTTTCCTCATACCAGTCATCTCGAGTCCATGGTGCTGTTTAGCAAAGCATAAGCGGCGTTTTCGTCGTTATGGCAGGAGAGGATATGGTTGCGGTTAGAAGTGCGCATTTGAATACGGAAGGGGAATTTGCCCTCGACCAGTGGATCGCCAGTTTAAATATCAATAATCCGCAATCCTGTCAGCGATTGGCGGATACCTGGCGCTACTGTGAAACCGAAACGCACAACCATCCAGATCAGGCTCTGCTGCTGTGGCGCGGTATTGAGATGGTGGAAATACTCACTATGCTCAGTATGGACAACGATAGCCTGCGCGCGGCCTTACTGTTCCCGCTGGCCAACGCGGATGTGGTCAGTGAAGAAGAGCTGGAAAAGTCGTTCGGCAAAGGCATTGTCTCGCTGGTACACGGCGTGCGCGATATGGACGCGATCCGCCAGCTGAAAGCCATCCACAATGATTCGATGGCCTCCGAGCAGGTGGATAACGTGCGCCGCATGCTGCTGGCGATGGTGGAAGATTTCCGCTGCGTGGTCATCAAGCTGGCCGAGCGTATCGCCCACCTGCGTGAAATGAAGGATGCACCTGAAGACGAACGTGTGCTCGCTGCCAAAGAGAGCACCAACATCTATGCGCCGTTAGCCAATCGTCTGGGTATCGGTCAGCTCAAATGGGAGCTGGAAGATTACTGCTTCCGCTATCTGCACCCCGATGAGTACAAACGCATCGCCAAACTGCTGCATGAGCGCCGTATTGACCGCGAAGGTTACATTGATAACTTCGTGAGTAACTTACGTGCAGAGATGCAGAAGGAGGGCGTGCGTGCTGAAGTCTATGGCCGCCCGAAACATATCTACAGCATCTGGCGCAAGATGCAGAAGAAGTCGCTGGCGTTTGATGAGCTGTTCGATGTGCGCGCGGTGCGCATCGTGGCGGAACGTTTGCAGGATTGCTATGGCGCCCTGGGCACCGTGCACACGCTGTATCGCCATCTTCCCAGCGAGTTCGACGACTACGTTGCCAATCCAAAACCCAACGGTTATCAATCCATTCACACGGTGGTGCTCGGTCCGCAGGGCAAGACGGTAGAGATCCAGATTCGTACTCGCCAGATGCATGAAGATGCGGAGTTGGGCGTGGCCGCGCACTGGAAGTACAAAGAAGGCCCGACTTCCAGCAACGCGCGCGGTGCGGCAGGGCACGAAGAACGCATTGCGTGGCTGCGTAAGCTGATTACCTGGCAGGAAGAGATGGCGGATTCCGGCGAGATGCTGGAAGAGGTGCGCAGCCAGGTCTTTGACGATCGGGTGTACGTGTTTACCCCGAAAGGTGATGTAGTCGATCTGCCATCCGGTTCAACACCGCTGGACTTCGCTTATCATATTCACAGTGATATCGGCCATCGCTGCATTGGTGCCAAGATCAGCGGCCGTATCGTGCCGTTCACCTATCAATTGCAGATGGGCGATCAGATTGAGGTCATTACCCAGAAGCAGCCGAACCCGAGCCGCGACTGGCTGAACCCGAACCTCGGCTATATCACCACCAGCCGTGGCCGTTCAAAAATTCATGCCTGGTTCCGCAAACAGGATCGCGACAAGAACATTCTGGCTGGCCGCCAGATTCTTGAAAGCGAGTTGAGCCAGCTGGATATCAGTTTCCGCGATGCAGAAAAAATTCTGCTGCCGCGTTATAACGTCAGCTCGCAGGATGAGCTACTGGCGATGATTGGTGGCGGTGATATTCGCCTCAATCAGATGGTCAACTTCCTGCAAGCCAAGCTCAACAAGCCGAGTGCGGAAGAGGAAGATCGTGAAGCGCTGCGCCAGCTGACGCAAAAATCACATCAGCCTTCCTCTGCGCGCAGAGAGAGTGGACGCGTGGTGGTGGAAGGTGTGGGCAATCTGCTGCACCACATTGCGCGCTGCTGCCAGCCGATTCCGGGTGACGATATTGTGGGCTTTATCACCCAGGGGCGCGGAATTTCCATTCACCGTGCCGACTGTGACCAGCTCAGCGAACTGATCTCCCATGCGCCTGAGCGTATTGTCGATGCGGTGTGGGGCGAAGATTACTCCAGCGGTTATTCGCTGGTGGTGCGCGTGACGGCCAACGATCGCAGCGGGTTACTGCGCGATATCACCACCATTCTGGCGAATGAGAAGGTTAACGTGCTGGGCGTTTCCAGCCGCAGCGACACCAAAAAGCAGCTGGCAACCATTGATATGGATATCGAAATCTATAACCAGCAGGTGCTGGGTCGCGTGCTGGCGCGTCTTAACCAGGTGCCGGATATCATCGACGCACGCCGTCTGAACTGATGTGGCCAGGCCGCCATGAAAGGGCAGCCTGGCATTTACTGTACGCCCGAAATGGCACGTCTTCGTTGTTTTGGGTGCAGGGTATGGCCATCAATGACGTGTCGACCTGATTTCGGTGCGCCTCAGGGTCGCCATTTTGGCGACCTTTTCCATTTTTAACCCCTAAGGATTTCCCCATGACCGCCCTGAATCGTCTGCTCACCATCATGCAAACCCTGCGCGACCCGGAACGTGGCTGCCCGTGGGATCGTCAGCAGACCTTCGCCTCCATCGCCCCTTACACGCTGGAAGAGACCTACGAAGTGATCGACGCGATTCAGCGCGAGGACTTTGATGACCTGCGCGGTGAACTGGGCGACCTGCTGTTTCAGGTGGTGTTTTATGCGCAGATGGCCGATGAGCAGCACCGTTTCAATTTCGATGACATCTGCAACGCCATCAGCGACAAGCTGGAGCGCCGTCATCCGCATATTTTTGGTGATGTGCAGGCTGAAACCACACAGGAAGTGCTGAAAAACTGGGAAGCGATCAAACACAGCGAGCGTGCAGAGAAGTCACAGCATTCGGTGCTGGATGACATTCCAAAAGCCCTGCCTGCACTGATGCGTGCTCACAAAATCCAGAAGCGCTGTAGCACGGTGGGATTCGACTGGAACAACCTGGGGCCAGTGCTCGATAAAGTGCATGAAGAAATCGATGAAGTGATGCACGAAGCGCAGCAGGCGGTGGTCGACAATGACAAGCTGGAAGAGGAGATTGGCGATTTGCTGTTTGCCACCGTCAACCTTTCTCGTCATTTGGGCAGCAAGGCCGAAATCGCCTTACAAAAAGCCAATGATAAATTTGAGCGTCGCTTCCGTCAGGTTGAATCCATCATCAGCGGGCAGGGACTGGCGATGCAGGATGCGACCCTGGATCAAATGGAAGCCGCCTGGCAGCAGGTGAAATGCAGTGAGAACAAAGACTAAGCGGTTATTCTTTAAATCGTCGATTATTCCTGCATTGCGCATAAATTGTCCGCTTGAGCTTACTCGATTCAGCCAAGCGGCAACTTTGTGACGCACATCAACATTTCACCCTCGCCTATTCGCTATGTTATCGGCTGCAATGCGGGGGGGTGATGTGATTCATCAATTGTGGCTGAGGACGACTTCGGGTATACTATTTTCCCGTCTTGGTTATTCCACCGTCTTTAAACCTAAACTCTCAGGTTCAGCATGACAACGAATTATATTTTTGTGACCGGCGGGGTCGTATCCTCTCTGGGCAAAGGCATTGCCGCAGCCTCCCTCGCAGCCATCCTTGAAGCACGTGGTCTGAATGTGACCATCATGAAACTCGATCCGTACATTAACGTCGATCCGGGTACCATGAGCCCAACGCAGCACGGTGAAGTGTTTGTTACCGATGATGGGGCCGAAACCGATCTGGACTTGGGTCACTACGAGCGCTTCATCCGTACCAAAATGTCGCGCCGCAACAACTTTACGACCGGTCGTATCTACTCAGAAGTGCTGCGCAAAGAGCGTCGCGGTGACTATCTGGGTGCCACGATTCAGGTCATCCCACACATCACCAACGCCATCAAAGAACGCATTATTGAAGGCGGCGAAGGTCATGATGTCGTGCTGGTGGAAATCGGCGGTACCGTAGGCGATATCGAATCCCTGCCGTTCCTCGAAGCGATTCGCCAGATGGCCGTTGATGTGGGCCGTGAACACACCATGTATATGCACCTGACTTTGGTGCCGTATATGGCCGCTGCAGGCGAAGTGAAAACCAAGCCAACCCAGCATTCAGTGAAAGAGCTGCTGTCGATCGGTATCCAGCCTGATGTGCTGATCTGCCGTTCTGACCGTGCTGTGCCGGCCAACGAACGTGCGAAGATCGCCCTGTTCTGTAACGTGCCCGAGAAAGCGGTTATTTCCCTGAAAGATGTGGATTCCATCTACAAGATTCCTGGCCTGTTGAAATCACAGGGTCTGGATGACTATATCTGTAAGCGTTTCAATCTGAGCGCTCCGGAAGCGAACCTGGCCGAATGGGAACAGGTTATCTATGAAGAAGCCAATCCGGGCGGCGAAGTGACCATCGGTATGGTCGGCAAGTATGTCGAGCTGCCTGATGCTTACAAATCAGTGATTGAAGCACTGAAGCACGGTGGCCTGAAAAATCGTGTGACCGTGAACATTAAGTTGATCGACTCGCAGGATGTAGAATCACGCGGTGTCGAAATTCTGAAAGATCTGGATGCTATCCTGATCCCGGGTGGCTTCGGCTACCGTGGTGTGGAAGGCAAAATGCTCACTGCGCAATACGCGCGTGAGAACAACATCCCTTACCTCGGTATCTGCCTGGGTATGCAGGTTGCGCTGATGGAATTCGCACGCAACGTGGCCGGGATGGCAGACGCCAACTCAACGGAATTTGTGCCAGACTGTAAGTACCCAGTGGTCGCGCTGATCACTGAATGGCGTGATGAAGAAGGCAACGTTGAGCAACGTACTGAGCAGAGCGATCTGGGCGGCACCATGCGTCTGGGTAGCCAGCAGTGCCAGTTGACGCCGGAAAGTAAAGTGCGCCAGCTATACGGTTCTGACGTGATTACTGAACGTCACCGTCATCGTTATGAAGTGAACAATCTGCTGTTGAAGCCGATTGAAGCGGCGGGTCTGCATATTGCGGGCCGTTCCGGCGACGACCAGCTGGTGGAGATCATCGAACTCCCGAACCATCCGTGGTTTGTAGCTTGTCAGTTCCACCCGGAATTCACGTCGACCCCGCGTGATGGTCATCCGCTGTTCGCTGGCTTTGTTAAAGCCGCGCAGGAGCACCAGAAGCGGTTAGCGAAGTAAGAGTTTAACGAACAGCGCGCGAACTTTTCGCGCGTTGTTTGTCTTAGGATTGACTAACTTGTACTGAGGAAAATCGAATGTCCAAAATCGTAAAAGTCATCGGTCGCGAAATCATCGACTCCCGTGGCAACCCGACTGTAGAAGCAGAAGTGCATCTGGAAGGCGGTTTCGTTGGTCTGGCTGCTGCGCCATCAGGTGCTTCAACCGGTTCTCGCGAAGCACTGGAGCTGCGTGACGGTGACAAATCTCGTTTCCTGGGCAAAGGCGTGACCAAAGCGGTTGCCGCTGTTAACGGTCCTATCGCTGCTGCGGTAACCGGTAAAGATGCCAAAGACCAGGCGAACATCGATAAGATCATGATCGAGCTGGACGGTACTGAGAACAAATCCAACTTCGGCGCTAACGCCATTCTGGCGGTTTCGCTGGCAGCAGCTAAAGCGGCTGCGGCTTCTAAAGGCCTGCCACTGTACGCGCACATCGCTGAACTGAACGGCACCCCAGGCAAATTCTCTATGCCACTGCCTATGATGAACATCATCAACGGTGGTGAGCACGCGGATAACAACGTTGATATCCAGGAATTCATGATTCAGCCTGTTGGCGCGAAAAACGTGAAAGAAGCCATCCGTATGGGTTCTGAAGTTTTCCACAACCTGGCAAAAGTGCTGAAAGCCAAAGGCATGAGCACTGCGGTCGGTGACGAAGGTGGCTACGCGCCTAACCTGGGTTCTAACGCCGAAGCGCTGGCTGTTATCGCTGAAGCGGTAAAAGCAGCAGGCTACGAGTTGGGCAAAGACATCACCCTGGCGATGGACTGTGCAGCGTCTGAATTCTACAAAGACGGCAAATATGTGCTGGCTGGCGAAGGCAACAAAGCTTTCACCTCTGAAGAGTTCACGCACTTCCTGGAAGACCTGACCAAACAGTACCCAATCGTGTCTATCGAAGACGGTTTGGACGAGTCTGACTGGGCGGGCTTCGCTTACCAGACCAAAGTACTGGGCGACAAAATTCAGCTGGTAGGTGACGACCTGTTCGTGACCAATACCAAAATCCTGAAAGAAGGTATCGATAAAGGCATCGCTAACTCCATCCTGATCAAATTCAACCAGATCGGTTCTCTGACCGAAACGCTGGCTGCAATCAAGATGGCAAAGGATGCAGGTTACACCGCGGTGATTTCACACCGTTCAGGTGAAACTGAAGATGCGACCATCGCTGACCTGGCGGTCGGTACTGCAGCAGGCCAGATCAAAACCGGTTCTATGAGCCGTTCTGACCGTGTTGCTAAGTACAACCAACTGATTCGTATCGAAGAAGCGCTGGGCGACAAAGCCCCGTTCAACGGTCTGAAAGAAGTTAAAGGCCAGTAAAGGTCTGTTGATGTGGCCGGATGGGCCGCATCATCGCTGATAAAGCCCCGCCTCGTGCGGGGCTTTTGCTTTTTTGGCACGAAGCAGCTGTGAACCGGCGGTGAAAATCTGCCATAATCTGCGCCTCGAATTTTAGACGTGAGTAAAAAATGTTCTACCCGATCAACGAAATGTTCCAGACCCTGCAGGGCGAAGGATTTTACACCGGTGTTCCGGCGCTGTTCATCCGCTTACAGGGATGTCCGGTGGGCTGTAGCTGGTGTGATACCAAGCATACGTGGGAAAAACTGGCCGATCGGGAGACCTCGCTGGGCGATATTCTGGTGAAAACCGTGGAGAGTGATGCCTGGGGCAGTGCCGATGCGGCGATGCTGATTGAGACGATTCAACGTCAGGGCTGGACTGCACGCCATGTAGTGATCACCGGTGGCGAACCGGCTATTTTTGATTTGCGCCCGTTGACCGAGGCGTTGGAAGCAGCCGGTTTCGAGTGCCAGATTGAGACCAGTGGTACGCATGAAGTGCACTGTTCTGACAGCACCTGGGTGACGGTCTCACCGAAGGTGAATATGCGCGGTGGTTATGATGTGCTGCCACAGGCGTTGCAGCGTGCCGATGAAATTAAACATCCGGTGGCGCGTGAGCGAGATGTGGAAGCTTTGGATGGGCTGCTGGCAGGCTTGCACGATGACAAGAAGCGCATCGTGGCGCTGCAACCGATCAGTCGTGGCGATGCCGCCACCAAACTGTGCATTGAGACCTGCATTGCGCGTAACTGGCGTCTTTCGATGCAGACACATAAGTATTTGAATATCGCCTGATGAATTCGGTGCGCTTCAATGCGCACCCGGCGAAATTTGCACCGATTCTGCAAGGTCGCCATTTGTGGCGACCTTGTTCAAGCCCATACCGGTGCAGCCGAACGTATTACTGCTTCGCTTTATACGCGTCGAACGCCTGTTTGATCTCAGCTTTGGCTTTCGCCGCATCCTCAAAGCCATTCAGCTCAACTTTTTTACGACCATCTGGCAACTGCTTATACACGCGGAAGAACGCCTGCAGACGCTCCTGCTCCATCTTCGGCAGGTCTTTCATCTCTTTGATGTCGTCATAGGTTGGGTCGATTTTGCTGGTTGGCACCGCAACAATCTTGTCGTCCACTTCGCCACCATCAATCATTTTCAGCACGCCAATCGGGCGCAGTTTGATCAGTGTGCCCGGTTGCAGTGGCGCGCGGGTGTAGAAGATCACGTCCAGCGGATCGCCATCACCGCCCAGTGACTGAGTCAATGAACCGTAGTTCGCCGGATAGGCAACCGGCATCGACTGGAAACGGTCAGCAACGATGAAACCGGTTTTCGCATCGGTTTCATATTTGATCATCCCGCCTGCAGGAATCTCAGTCACGGCATAGAACTCATCCGGGACTTTCTCTGGCTGCGGAAAATCCAGTACGTTTTGCGCCTGAACGGCAGCAGAGGCTGAAACAAGCAAAGCAATGACAGAAAGGCGTTTAACGAAGTTCATTGTTGATTCTCTTGATCTTTAATGAAGGAGACAACAACGTAGAGGGGACAGATGACAGCGAGATGAAGTGAACGTAAAGAAGCGTATAGCAGGAAAGTCAGGCTGCACAGCGGCAGCCCGTTAACCGTGATTAACCTTTATAAGTACACCCAGCGGTACAGGTTTCTTTGATCATCACTGCACTCAGTTCTGGCAGGATCGGCTTCATCTGATCCCAAATCCATTTTGCCAGCACTTCGCTGGTTGGATTTTCCAGGCCTGGAATATCATTCAGATAGTGATGATCGAGACGATCATAAATCGGCATAAACGCCGCTTTTAGTTCGGCAAAATCCATTACCCAACCGGTATGCGCATCCACTTCACCGGTGATTTCTAATCGCACCAGGAACGAATGGCCATGCAGACGACCACATTTATGCCCTTCAGGCACATGCGGCAGGCGGTGGGCAGATTCGAACTGGAACTCTTTAAACAGCGTGGTAGACATAATGGCTCTCAGACTTAAAAACCGCCGAATTCTACCTGAATCACAGATTTTTCGCACCCGCTTACGATGAAAAGGGCATTTTGCGCACGCCTATGCCGCAACGAGTTGATTAACGTATTGAATAACCGCGTCTTTATTTACCACTTTTGCCGATTAACATTACCCGAAAAACCACTTAGTCATTTTGGTTATTAATTATGTCGAAGGCGTATTTAATCGTTAATATACAGCCCGGTAACCTACCCACTCTTCCGCCATATATCGGTCCGGACTTCAGACACTGGAATTTTTAACGCGATGACGACTCAGGCACCAGGTTCAATGCTTCCGCTTAATCCGGAGCAACTCGCGCGCTTACAGGCAGCGACCACGGATTTTAACACCACTCAGATGGCCTGGCTTTCCGGCTACTTCTGGGGCATGGTCAACCAGACGCCGGGCGCCGTTGCCGCACCCGCGCCGGTGCAGGCCGAGGTGCCAACCATCACGCTGATCTCCGCATCGCAGACCGGTAACGCACGTCGCCTGGCTGAACAGCTGCGTGATGACCTGTTGGCCGCTAAGCTGAGCGTTAATCTGGTGAACGCCGGGGACTACAAGTTTAAGCAAATCGGTCAGGAGAAATTACTGGTTGTTGTCACTTCCACTCAAGGTGAAGGTGAGCCACCAGAAGAAGCCGTGGCGTTGCACAAATTCCTGCTGTCGAAAAAAGCGCCGAAATTTGCTGCTGGCGCCGCGTTTGCGGTGTTCGGCCTCGGCGATACCTCTTACGAATTCTTTAGCAAAGCCGGTAAAGATTTTGATGAGCGCCTGGCGGAACTGGGTGCAGAACGCCTGCTGGATCGTGTTGATGCCGATGTGGAATACAAAGAGCATGCTGCGGCCTGGCGTCAACAGCTGACCGAGATTCTGAAAGCGCGCGTGCCAGGTGAGCCTTCAGTGGTGGCGGCCGTGACGGCTTCCGGTGCTGTGAATGACATTCACAGCAGCCCTTACACCAAAGAAGCGCCGCTGACCGCCAGTTTTGCCGCTAACCAAAAAATTACCGGTCGCGATTCGGATAAAGATGTTCGCCATATCGAAATCGATCTGGGCGATTCTGGTCTGCGCTATCAGCCGGGCGATGCGCTGGGCGTGTGGTTTGAGAATGACGCCGAACTGGTGCAGGAACTGCTGCAACTGGTGTGGCTGAAAGGCGACGAGCCGGTTGAGGTTAACGGTGAAAACCTGCCGCTGGCTGAAGCGCTGCAAAAGCATTATGAGTTGACGGTGAACACGCCGCAGATCGTTGAACAGTATGCTGCGCTGTCACGCAATGATGCGCTGCTGGCGCTGTCGGGTGATAAACCGAAATTACAGAGCTATGCGCAGAGCTTCCCGATTGTCGATATGGTGCGTCAGGCACCGACTGAACTCAATGCAGAACAGCTCACTGGTCTGTTGCGTCCTCTCACACCGCGCCTCTATTCGATTGCTTCATCGCAAGCGGAAACGGATACCGAAGTACATATTACTGTCGGTGCGGTGCGTTACGAGATTGATGGTCGTCAGCGCGGCGGCGGTGCTTCAACCTGGCTGGCAGATCGAATCGAAGAAGAGGGCGATATCCGCGTGTTCATCGAACACAACGACAACTTCCGCTTGCCGGCGAATCCGGAAACCCCGGTGATCATGGTCGGCCCTGGCACGGGCATCGCGCCGTTCCGTTCCTTTATGCAGCAGCGTGATAACGACGGCGCAGGCGGCAAAAACTGGCTGTTCTTTGGTAATCCGCACTTCACCGATGATTTCCTCTATCAGGTGGAATGGCAGAAGTACGTCAAAGACGGTTTGCTGACCCACATTGATTTAGCGTGGTCACGTGACCAGGCTGAGAAAATATACGTACAAGATAAAATCCGCGCCAAAGGGGCGGAAGTGTGGCGCTGGATTGAAGAAGGCGCGCACCTTTACGTCTGCGGCGACGCTAATCGCATGGCGAAAGACGTTGAGCAGGCATTACTGGATGTGGTGGTCGAACACGGCGGCATGGATCGTGAAACGGCTGACGAATTTTTAAGTGAGCTGCGCATTGAGCGCCGTTATCAGCGAGACGTTTACTAATGAGCGAAAAACATCCTGGACCGCTGGTCGTTGAAGGCAAGCTGACCGACGCAGAGCGTCTGAAAAAACAGAGTAACTACCTGCGCGGCACCATTCTCGAGGATCTCGATGATGGCCTGACCGGCGGCTTCAGTGGCGATAACTTCCTGTTGATCCGTTTCCACGGCATGTACCAGCAGGACGACCGCGATATTCGTGCGGAGCGTGCGGCGCAGAAACTTGAGCCGCGCCACGCGATGATGTTGCGTTGCCGCCTGCCGGGCGGGATTATCACGCCAACGCAATGGCTGGCGATTGATAAGTTCGCCACCGATAAAACCATTTATGGCAGCATCCGTCTGACTAACCGTCAGACCTTCCAGTTTCACGGCATTCTGAAAAAGAACGTGAAGCCAACGCACCAGATGCTGCACGAAGTTGGCCTCGATGCATTGGCAACGGCGAATGACGTCAACCGTAACGTGCTCTGTACCTCGAATCCGGTCGAGTCGGAACTGCACCAGGAAGCCTACGAGTGGGCGAAAAAGCTCTCTGAGCACCTGCTGCCGAAAACCCGCGCATACGCTGAGATTTGGTGGGATAAAGAAAAAGTTGCCACGACGGATAAAGAGCCGATCCTGGGCGAAACCTATCTGCCGCGTAAGTTCAAAACGACCGTGGTGGTGCCACCGCATAACGATGTCGATCTGCATGCGAATGACCTGAACTTCATCGCTATTGCTGAGAACGGTAAGCTGATTGGCTTTAACCTGTTGGTTGGCGGTGGTTTGTCAATTGATCACGGTAATAAAGCGACTTATGCGCGTACTGCGAGTGAATTTGGCTTCCTGCCGGTAGAGAAGATCCTTGATGTGGCGGCTGCGGTAGTGACCACGCAGCGCGACTGGGGTAACCGTACCGATCGTAAAAATGCCAAAACCAAGTACACGCTGGAACGTGTCGGTGTCGAAACCTTCAAAGCGGAAGTTGAAAAGCGTGCTGGCCTGACGTTTGAACCGATTCGTCCTTACGCGTTTACCACGCGTGGCGACCGCGTTGGCTGGGTGAAAGGCATTGATAAGAAATGGCACCTGACGCTGTTTATTGAAAACGGTCGTCTGCTGGATTATCCAGGCCGTCCGCTGAAACGCGGCATCGCCGAAATTGCCAAAATTCACCAAGGCGATTTCCGCCTGACTGCTAACCAGAACCTGATCGTAGCCGGTGTGCCCGAGAAGCAAAAAGCGCAGATCGAAGCTATCGCCCGTGAACACGGTTTGATGGAAGCGGTGACGCCACAGCGTGAAAACTCAATGGCTTGTGTGGCTTTCCCAACCTGCCCATTAGCGATGGCCGAAGCCGAACGCTTCCTGCCTTCGTTTGTGACCAAGGTGGAAGAGATCATGCATAAGCATGGCGTCGGTGAAGAGCACATAGTGCTACGCGTTACCGGTTGCCCGAACGGCTGTGGCCGTGCTTTGCTGGCTGAGTTAGGTCTGGTGGGTAAAGCACCTGGCCGCTACAACTTACACATTGGCGGCAATCGCATGGGTACACGCATTCCACGCATGTACCGCGAGAACATCAACGAAGGCGAAATTCTGGCCAGCATCGACGAATTAGTGGCGCGCTGGGCAACCGAGCGTCAGGCCGATGAAGGCTTCGGTGACTTCGTGATTCGCGCTGGCATCATCAAAGCCGTGGTGGATCCCGCCCGTGATTTTTGGGACTCGGAGGCAGTATGACGGTACTTGATCTCGCAGCACTGAATAGTGGCAGCAAAGTCGATCGCATCATGGCATTGGCCGAAAGCAACGTGCAGCTGGAGAAACTCTCCGCTGAGCAGCGCGTGAGCTGGGCGCTGGAGAATATGCCGGGCGCGTTTGTGCTGTCCTCCAGCTTTGGTATTCAGGCGGCGGTTCTGCTGCATATGGTGACGCAGCAGAAACCGGATACGCCGGTGATCCTGACCGATACCGGCTATCTGTTCCCGGAAACTTACCGCTTTATTGATGAGTTGACTGAGAAGCTCAATCTCAATCTGCAAATCTTCCGTGCTGAGACTTCTCCAGCATGGCAGGAAGCGCGCTACGGCAAACTGTGGGAGCAGGGCGTCGAGGGGATTGAGCAGTACAACCAGATCAACAAGGTCGAACCGATGAATCGCGCGCTGGAAACGCTGGGTGCGCAGACCTGGTTTGCGGGTCTGCGCCGTGACCAGTCAGGCAGCCGCGCCAGTTTGCCGGTACTGGCGGTGCAGCGCGGTGTGTTCAAGATTCTGCCGATCATTGACTGGGATAACCGTCAGGTGCACCAGTACCTGAAACAACATGGCCTCAAGTATCATCCGCTGTGGGATGAAGGCTATTTGTCAGTGGGCGATACGCACACCACTAAGAAGTGGGAACCGGGCATGGCAGAAGAAGAAACTCGCTTCTTTGGCCTGAAGCGCGAGTGCGGATTGCACGAAGGTTGATGCATCAATAAAAGGGTAGCGGCGTGATTTATCGCGCCTCCCTGCAGCGCCTCTAACGCTGACAGGTACACGATAAATCGTGCCGCTACTATGTCGTCCTTAAATCCCTTTTAACCCTTCAAACGCCTCCGCTGCACGCGTCACGTTTACTTTGGTCACGTCATAATGCGCCACCGCGACAAAAGGATCTTCCGCGAGGATAGTATCCAAACGGGCGCGATCCATCTCCTTCACCAGCACCATGCCGCCGGTGCGCGGATCTTTACGGCCTGCTGCAATAAAGTCACCGCTGTCAAAGTAACGATCCAGCCACTCAATGTGTGGCGCCAGCAGTGCATCGGCTTCTTCTGCCGGACGGAAATAGTTAAGATACACCACGTACATAGCAAATCCTTAAGTTGTTGGGTTAGCCAGCTCGGTGACCAGCGGCAGTAAGATCTTTACGCTATCACGCGTGCGTTGCGTAATCCGGCCCGGTAGCCAGCGATCCAGATAATTGAGGTTATCACGGTCGGTTTGGTGGCGTACGTTGCCCTCCGGGAAGTGGCTGCTGTGCGCCCGCTGCTGCTGTCCGTCTTTATTACCCAGCGCCCAGTTGGCGGCGGTGACATCCAGCAGCGGCATGCCGGCTTTATCAAAGGGATTCACGCCCGGATAGTCGCGTGCCGTCAGCGTGTGGCTGGCGGCGGAAATACCGTAGCGATGTGCGAGTTGCACGGCGCGCGCGCTGGTCTGCTTGCGTACCGCTGAGGGCGTATTGGCACCACTGTTAAAATAGAGGTGCTCGCCGACGATCAGGCTGTTGAGATCAATCACCAGCAGCGTGTTCTTTTTCTCCTGCGCGCTCATGCGCGACAGGTAGTCATCCATCCCGTGCAGCCCGGCTTCACCAGCGCTAAGCGCGACAAAGCGCACGCCGTAGTGCAGTGGCGTTTTACTCAGCTGTTGCGCCAGTTCCAGCATCACACCCAGACCGGATGCATTGTCGTCCACACCTTGTAAACGCAGGCCGCCCAGATTGCTATCCGCCTCATGGCGGCTGAGTGGCGTCCAGGTGTCGAGATGCGTGACGATCAGGATTTCTTGCGGCACCGCACCGCTGCGCGCGGCGATCACCGACGTGGCGGAGACATTACGTGCGCGGGTTTCGCCCTTGCGCTCTAACCAGTTGTAGCTGGTATTGAACTGGCGGGTATTACTCTTATAGCCAAGCTCGGTGAATTGCTGCTGCAAATAGTCGGCCGTCATCAGCTCAGCAGGGCTGCCGCTCATACGGCCAGGGAAGTAGGTGGCGATGTGGCGTAGCTGCTGTTCGGCAAAATGCCCTGGCGCGTAGCTTGCAGCATGGGCAAAGAGAGGCAAACCGCCCGCGATCAGTGCAGCCAGCACGGTGCGGCGGAGAGTGGCAAACATAGTAATTGTCCTTTTATGTCATCCCGTGATGCTAAAAAAATTCCGGGTTAGTATGAAACTGTGACCGCGATTGCACAATTTGAATTGCTCCGAAACACCAGCAATATCATCTGTTAAGCACAAATTGTTATCAGCAATCCTGGGGCGTTATTCCATTCGGTAACTACTAATGCCAATTCGTAATTTCATCTGCCAGAAGGTGGGAAAGTATAGTCGCGTTAACTTATTGTAAAACTAACAAGGTTAACGTGGATTATCTGCCTCTCTTTGCCGATCTCAAAAACCGTCCAGTGCTGGTTGTTGGCGGTGGTGAAATCGCGGCGCGTAAAATCGAACTGCTGCGACGTGCCGGTGCGCGTGTGCTGATAGCAGCGCGCGACCTCGGCCATGAGTTGCAGGCGCTGCTGGAAATCGATGCCATTGAGTGGATTGCACATCACTTCGATCCAGTTCAACTGGATGGCGTCTTCTTAGTCATCGCTGCCACTGATGATAACGCGCTCAATGCGCAGGTTTTTGATGCCGCCAATGCCCGCCACAAGCTGGTCAACGTCGTCGACGATCAGCCCAAGTGCAGTTTTATCTTCCCTTCAATTGTCGATCGCTCCCCGTTGGTGGTGGCGATCTCCTCCAGTGGTACCGCGCCGGTGTTGGCCCGCTTACTGCGTGAAAAAATCGAGTCGTTGTTACCTGCCAATCTCGGCCAGATGGCTGAAGTGGCGGGACAGTGGCGTGACAAGGTTAAACAGCGCTATCACAGCATGTCGGAACGTCGTCGTTTTTGGGAGCGGGCATTTAACGGTTTGTTCGCCAGCCAGATGTCAGCCGGTAACGTCAATGAAGCCCGCCGCACGCTGGATCGTGAGTTAGAGAACAGCAGCGACAATCAGGGTGAAATCACGCTGGTGGGCGCGGGTCCAGGTGACAGCGGTTTACTGACGTTACGTGGCCTGCAGGTAATGCAACTGGCGGATGTGGTGCTGTATGACCATCTGGTGAGTGACGAAGTATTGGAACTGGTACGCCGTGATGCTGACCGCATCTGCGTCGGTAAACGCGCTGGAGCACACTCCGTATCTCAGGAAGAGACCAATGCGATGCTGGTCGAGCTGGCGCAGCAGGGTAAACGCGTGGTGCGTCTGAAAGGTGGCGATCCCTTTATCTTTGGTCGCGGCGGCGAAGAGTTGCAGGCGGCGAAGGCAGCGAGCATTCCGTTCCAGGTGGTGCCGGGCATTACCGCAGCGGCGGGTGCCACCGCCTATGCCGGGATTCCGTTAACCCATCGCGATCACGCGCAGAGCGTGCTGTTTGTCACCGGCCATTTACGCAGTGATAGCGAAGGCATCGACTGGCCAACCCTGGCGCGTGCGCGTCAGACCTTAGCGATTTATATGGGCACGTTGAAAGCGGCAGAAATCGCGGCGGGCCTTATCGAACATGGACGCGCGGCTTCCACGCCAGTGGCAGTGATTGGCTGTGGCACGCGACAGGATCAGCAAGTGCTGACCGGAACATTAGATCAACTAGAGGCGCTGGCAGTGGCCGCGCCCACGCCAGCACTCATCGTGATTGGCGAAGTGGTGAATTTACACGGGCAATTAGCCTGGTTCCAACATTCGGCACAGCAGGGGGCTCGCGAGTCCGCCGTTGTCAATTTGGCTTGAGGAAAAATTATGGACCAAAATCGTCTTACTCATCTGCGCCAACTGGAGGCAGAGAGTATCCATATCATCCGCGAGGTGGCGGCCGAGTTCAGCAATCCGGTGATGATGTACTCCATCGGTAAAGACTCCTCGGTGATGCTGCATCTGGCGCGTAAGGCCTTCTATCCTGGCACGCTGCCATTTCCGCTGCTGCACGTTGATACCGGCTGGAAATTCCGTGAAATGTACGAGTTTCGCGATCGCACCGTGAAAAACATGGGCGCGGAACTGCTGGTTCACCGTAACCCGGAAGGCGTGGCGATGGGCATCAACCCGTTCGTCCACGGTAGCGCCAAGCACACCGACATCATGAAAACCGAGGGGCTGAAACAGGCGCTGAATAAGTACGGTTTTGATGCTGCCTTTGGTGGTGCACGTCGTGACGAAGAGAAGTCACGTGCCAAAGAGCGTATCTACTCGTTCCGCGACCGTTTCCATCGTTGGGATCCGAAAAATCAGCGTCCAGAGCTGTGGCATAACTACAACGGCCAGATCAACAAAGGCGAGAGCATTCGCGTGTTCCCGCTCTCCAACTGGACTGAGCTGGATATCTGGCAGTACATCTTCCTGGAAAACATCGAAATCGTGCCGTTGTACCTTGCTGCGCCGCGTCCGGTGTTGGAGCGCGATGGCATGCTGATGATGATTGATGACGATCGCATTGACCTGCAGCCTGGCGAAGTGATCAAACAGCGTATGGTGCGTTTCCGTACCCTCGGCTGCTGGCCGCTGACCGGTGCTGTCGAATCCGAAGCGCAAACGCTGCCGGAAATTATTGAAGAGATGCTGGTCTCCACCACCAGTGAACGCCAGGGGCGCGTGATTGACCGCGACCAGGCCGGTTCGATGGAAATGAAGAAACGTCAGGGTTATTTCTAAGGAGACGCAGATGAATACCGTAATTGCACAACAGATTGCCGATCAGGGCGGAGTCGAAGCCTGGCTGACCGCGCAACAACACAAAAGCCTGCTGCGTTTCCTGACCTGCGGTAGCGTCGACGACGGCAAAAGTACGCTGATTGGTCGCCTGCTGCACGATACCCGTCAGATTTATGAAGATCAGCTCTCTTCGCTGCACAACGACAGCAAGCGTCACGGCACCCAGGGCGAGAAACTCGATCTGGCGCTGCTGGTGGATGGCCTGCAGGCTGAGCGTGAGCAGGGCATCACCATCGACGTGGCATATCGCTACTTCTCCACCGAGAAACGCAAATTCATCATCGCGGATACGCCGGGACATGAGCAGTACACCCGTAACATGGCGACCGGCGCATCCACTTGTGATCTGGCGATTCTGCTGATCGATGCGCGCAAAGGCGTGCTGGATCAGACTCGTCGTCACAGCTTTATCTCGACGCTGCTGGGTATCAAGCATTTGGTCGTCGCCATCAATAAGATGGATTTGGTGGATTACAAGCAGGAGACTTTTGAACAGATCAAACAGTCTTACCTCGATTTTGCTGGTCAGCTGCCGGAAGATCTCGATATTCGCTTTGTGCCGATGTCTGCGCTGGAAGGCGATAACGTGGCGACGCCAAGTGTGACCATGCCATGGTACAGCGGCCCGACGCTGCTTGACGTGCTGGAAACCGTGGAACTGAACCGCGTGGTGGATCATCAGCCGATGCGCTTCCCGGTGCAGTATGTGAACCGTCCAAACCTCGATTTCCGTGGTTATGCCGGTACGCTGGCATCAGGCACGGTGCAGGTGGGACAGCGCGTGAAAGTGCTGCCATCCGGCGTCGAATCAACGATTTCGCGCATTGTGACTTTTGACGGTGATTTGCAGGAAGCGGCAGCGGGTGAAGCCATTACGCTGGTGCTGAAAGATGAGATCGACATCAGCCGTGGCGACCTGTTGGTCGATGCCGCTGCTGAGTTGCAAGCGGTGCAATCTGCCACGGTTGACGTGGTATGGATGGCAGAACAGCCGCTACAGCCGGGTCAAAGCTATGAAGTGAAAATTGCCGGTAAAAAAGCGCGCGGCCGCGTGGAAAAGATCATTCACCAGGTGGAGATCAACACGCTGGAAAAACGTGCGGTGGAAAGCCTGCCGCTGAACGGTATCGGCCTGGTCGAAATCACGTTTGATGAGCCGATGGTACTGGATGCGTATCGCCAGAACCCGGTCACGGGCGGCATGATCTTTATCGATCGCCTGAGCAATGTCACGGTCGGTGCGGGGATGATCAATCAACCGCTGACTGATGTGCGTGGGCAAGCCGGTCAATACAGTGAATTTGAGCTGGAGCTGAATGCACTGGTGCGTCGTCATTTCCCACACTGGAATGCGCGCGACCTGCTGGGTGGTAAGTAATGGCCCGGCACGACGAAAACGTGGTGTGGCATGACCATCCGGTCACCCATGAAGAGCGGGAACAGCAGCACGGCCATCAAGGCGTGGTGTTGTGGTTTACCGGGTTATCAGGCTCGGGAAAATCCACGGTGGCCGGTGCGCTGGAGCAGGCGCTGCATCGCGCTGGCGTCAGCACCTATCTGCTGGATGGCGATAACGTGCGTCACGGCCTGTGCCGTGACCTCGGCTTCAGCGATGACGATCGTAAAGAGAACATCCGGCGCGTGGGAGAAGTGGCGAAACTGATGGTGGATGCTGGTTTAGTGGTATTAACCGCCTTTATTTCGCCGCATCGCGCGGAGCGTCAGATGGTGCGTGATTTGCTCGGCACCGGGCAGTTTGTCGAAGTGTTTGTCGATACGCCGCTGGCCGTGTGTGAAGCGCGTGACCCCAAAGGTTTGTATAAAAAAGCGCGTGCCGGTGAGCTGCGCAATTTTACCGGTATCGACAGTGTTTATGAGGCGCCAGATGCGCCGGAAATTCACTTAGATGGCGAACAATTAGTTACAAACTTGACCGCCCAATTGTTAGACCTCCTGCGTCACCGCGATATCATCAGATCCTGAACCGACAGCGGCAAATCTCGTTTGGTTTGCCGCTTTTTAGCGTCAACAGGATCTCTATGCAGAACGTTACCCCCATGCTGGCACGCAAAGATGAACGCACCCCGGATGAGTCCCGCTCATCACTGCCGGGCGGCGTGATTGGCTTTCTCTCGTACTGGTGCGCGCTGGCGATTCCGTTCATGCTCTACGGCTCCAATACGCTGTTCTTCTTTCTCTACACCTGGCCTTTCTTCCTCGCGCTGTTACCGGTTTCGGTGCTGATTGGCATCGTACTGAGCTTAATGATTCGTGGGCGCTTGTTCTGGAGTGGGGTGATCACCGCGATTGTTGTTGTCTGCCTGTTCTGGCTGCTGTTCTCATTTCTCTCGGGTTGGTAGTCCGATCCTGATGTGCAAACGCATCGGCAGGTTACAAAACTTTACCTGCCGTCCCGCTTTTAGCCTTGCCGTTTTTTGTACAGACAATCGTCTGCTGCTGGCATTTTCACTGTCACTGTGGAGTCCTGTGCGAAGTTATGGGATGATTGGGCCGTTTTTCAGGGGGCGGGGATGGGAAAACTGACGTTACTGTTGCTCGTGCTGCTGGGATGGCTCCAATATTCCTTGTGGCTGGGTAAGAACGGTATTCATGACTATACGCGCGTCAATGAAGACGTCGCGTCGCAACAGGCGAATAACGCCAAACTCAAAGCACGTAACGATCAGTTGTTTGCCGAAATTGATGACCTCAATGGCGGTTCAGAAGCAATTGAGGAACGTGCACGTAATGAACTGGGTATGATTAAGCCCGGGGAGACTTTCTATCGTCTGGTGCCAGACCAGAATAAACGTAACGCGCAACAAGCTGCGCAAAATCAACAACGATAAACCATGAACAACCTCTCTTCCCTTGCGGATGTGATTGCCGTGGTGCCTGCCGCAGGCGTGGGCAGCCGTATGCAGGCTGCCTGCCCAAAACAGTATCTGACCATTGGTCAATTTACCCTTCTTGAACACAGCGTTGCGCGCTTGCTGGCTCATCCAGCCGTTAAACAAGTGATCGTGCCCATCAGTCCTGATGATGGCTGGTTTGATTCGCTGCCACTGGCGCAGGATTCACGCGTACTGCGCGTGACCGGTGGCGACACGCGTGCGGAGTCGGTGCTGGCAGGTTTGCAGGCAATTAAACATAGCGAATGGGTACTGGTGCACGATGCCGCGCGGCCATGCTTACACCCGGATGACCTGGCACGCCTGCTGGCGGTTCGTGAGCACAGCAAAGTCGGGGCGATTCTGGCGGCACCGGTGCGTGACACCATGAAGCGTGCTGAACCCGGTAAAGCGGCGATTGCGCATACCGTTGAACGCGAAGATCTCTGGCACGCACTCACGCCACAATTTTTCCCGCATCAGCTGCTGACGGCGTGTTTAACGCGTGCACTTCATGAAGGCGCTACCATTACCGATGAAGCGTCGGCGCTGGAATATTGCGGCTATCATCCAGAGCTCGTCAGCGGACGCAGCGACAACATTAAGGTGACGCGGCCAGAAGACCTGGCGCTGGCGGCCTTCTATCTAACCCAGATTCAGTTAAAGGAGAGCGCATGATGCGTATCGGTCACGGTTTTGACGTTCACGCTTTTGGCGGCGAAGGTCCGTTAGTGATTGGCGGGGTGCGTATTCCCTTCGAACACGGTTTTATTGCCCATTCAGATGGCGATGTGGCCCTGCATGCATTAACGGATGCGCTGCTCGGCGCGGTGGCGATGGGCGATATCGGCAAGCTATTCCCGGACACCGATCCCGCCTTCAAAGGGGCGGACAGCCGTGGCTTGCTGCGTGAAGCCTGGCGTCGCATCCAGCAGAAAGGTTATCGCATTGGTAACGTCGATGTGACCATCATCGCGCAAGCGCCGAAAATGCTGCCGCATGTGCCGCAGATGCGCGTCAACATCGCCGAAGATCTGGGCTGCCATATGGATGATGTCAACGTCAAAGCGACCACGACCGAGAAGCTCGGCTTTACCGGCCGTGGCGAAGGCATTGCCTGTGAAGCCGTGGCGCTGCTGGTGAAGGCCGATTAAGTATGAGTGAACTGCTTTACCTGCACGGCGTTCCGAGCGCCACCGGCGTGATCAAGGCCAATCCCGAAGATTTCGTGGTGATTGAAGACCTCGGCTATCCCTATGATGGCGAAGGCGAGCAGGTGCTAGTGCGCATCCGCAAGATCGGTTGCAATACGCGCTTTGTCGCTGAAGCAATCGCGAAATTCCTCGGTGTGCATCAACGTGATATGAGCTATGCCGGGATGAAAGACCGCCATGCGGTGACCGAGCAGACGCTGTGTTTCCGCGTGCCGGGTAACGCGATGCCGAATTTGGCCGGTTTCCAGCTGGAAGGCGTGGAAATTCTGCAGGTGATCCGCCATAAGCGCAAATTGCGCACCGGCGCGCTAGCAGGCAATGCGTTCCGTTTGGTTGTGCGTCAGATTTCGGATCGCGCTGAAGTGGAAGCGCGCTTGCAGCATATCCAGCAAAGCGGCGTGCCTAACTACTTTGGTGAACAACGCTTTGGCCGCGGCTGTAATAACCTGACGCAGGCAAAATTGTGGGCAGAAGATAAGTTCCGCCCGCGCGATCGCAGCATGAAAGGTATTTTGCTGTCCGCTGCGCGCAGCCAGCTGTTTAATCAGGTCACCAGTGCGCGGTTGCAGCGTGATGGCGTGTTGGATCTGGTGCAGGCGGGCGATGCGCTGCAGCTGGCCGGACGCGGCAGCTGGTTTGTGGCGCAGGCGGAAGAGTTGGCGGAATTGCAGCAGCGTGTGAATCATCATGAACTGCGCATCACCGCGCCGCTGGCCGGGCGAGGTGAGCTGGGCCCCCAGGGAGACGCGCTGGCCTTTGAGCAGGCTAATCTCGCACCTGCTGCGGAGTTGCTGGCGCTGCTGGAGCGTGAACGCGTTGACGCGGCACGCCGCGCCATGCTGGTGGTGCCGAAAGATCTGCGCTGGAACTGGTGGGATGACGTGACGCTGGAGATGCAGTTTTGGCTGCCAGCCGGGAGTTTTGCCACCAGCGTGGTGCGCGAACTGCTGAGTAACGGTGCCGCTGCGCCTATCAGCGAGGAATAACCCCACTTTACCCGGCCTTAACGCCGGGTAAATCTTTGCTCCGGCTGCGTAATGTTGCGGCAAACGCCGGAAGTTCCGTGATTTACGCCTACCACTTCCCGCGCCTCACCGCTAGAATGCAAACATCTTCGTCTCGCCAGATCTTCTTTATCCGGCACCCTAACAGCGGATGCCAGGCGAGTTGAGGGCCAGTTGAATGAACAAAGGTCAGGAACAGATGCGGATATTGCTCAGCAACGACGATGGAATTCATGCCCCCGGCATTCAGACGCTGGCTCGCGCACTGCGTGAGTTTGCGGAGGTGCAGGTTGTCGCGCCCGATCGCAATCGAAGTGGCGCATCAAATTCCCTGACGTTAGAAACCCCGCTGCGTACCTTTACCCATGAGAATGGTGATATCGCCGTACAGATGGGTACGCCGACGGATTGCGTGTTTCTCGGGGTTAACAAACTGATGCAGCCACGTCCGGACATTGTGGTTTCAGGCATCAACGCCGGCCCCAATCTGGGTGATGACGTGATTTACTCTGGCACCGTGGCCGCCGCAATGGAAGGGCGCCATCTCGGACTGCCCGCGCTGGCGGTCTCACTCAATGGCCATCAACACTATGCCACCGCAGCGGCGGTGACCTGCACACTGCTGCGTGCGCTGTCCCGTGCACCGCTGCGCACCGGGCGTATCCTGAATATCAACGTGCCTGATCTACCGCTATCGGAAATCAAAGGTTTTCGTGTGACACGCTGTGGCAGTCGTCATCCTGCCGATCAGGTGATTTGCACGGAAGATCCGCGCGGCCATACGCTGTACTGGATTGGTCCACCAGGGGATAAACTGGATGCGGGCCCCGATACCGATTTCGCGGCGGTGGATGCAGGTTATGTGTCGCTAACGGCACTGCATGTCGATCTCACTGCACATGCGGCACAAGAAGTATTACGCGACTGGTTAATCGAGGCTGAGGTAAATCTGGCATGGTGAACCGCCGCATCGAAACGCTGTTAGAGCAGCTGCGTGCCCAGGGAATTCACGATGAGCACCTGCTTAAAGCCATCGCCGATGTCCCGCGTGAACGCTTTATCGATGAGGCGTTTGAACATAAAGCCTGGGAAAACGTTGCGCTGCCGATTGGCAGTGGGCAGACGATTTCACAGCCCTACATGGTGGCGCGGATGACCGCGTTACTTGAACTGAACCCGGAATCTCGCGTGCTGGAAATTGGCACTGGTTCGGGGTATCAGACCGCTATTCTGGCCCATCTTGTTAATCACGTTTATTCCGTGGAACGCATCAAAGGGTTGCAGTGGCAGGCCAAGCGCCGCCTGAAACAACTCGACCTGCACAATATTTCGACGCGCCATGGCGACGGCTGGCAAGGCTGGGCAGCGCGTGGCCCGTTTGATGCCATCATTGTCACCGCCGCACCCCCTGAAATTCCGACTGCGCTGATAGCGCAATTAGGTGAGGGTGGCAAAATGGTACTGCCAGTAGGCGAAGATCAGCAGGTCTTAAAGCGTTTACATCGCCAGGGTGATGAATTAATTGAAGAAATCATCGAACCCGTCCGCTTTGTGCCGTTAGTTCAGGGCGATCTAGCCTGAGCCATTGCTACGTAAATCTTCACAACTGTTACATGGCATGGCGCAGTTGATATTGTTACTATCCTTGTTAATCAATGTGAAAGACCGTATTTCGCCTGTTGCGCAGTGAATAATGCGGTCACATCCACGACACAGTTACATCCAGGTTTGCCATAACGGGGGATCAATGAGCACGGGAAGCACAGTATTTCAATTACGCCGTTTGGCGGCACTTTCACTGGTAGGTTTTTGGCTGGCGGGCTGTAGCTCAGGCGACAACACGCAGGCTCCGATAAGCCAGATTGGCGGCGGCGGGGACAGCGGTATGATGTCCTCAGGCGGCGGCATGACGTCTGCACCCAGCAGCGGTGGCATGCTCTCATCGCAGAACAGTACCGTACCCGCCATGCCACACGGCGGAATGTTAAGCGGCGGTACACCATCGGCTGCACCCTCCGGTGGAATGGTTAGTGGCAATAATAATGTTGTCACGCAAAATGGTCGTATCGTGTACAACCGTAATTATGGGAATATTCCTAAAGGTAGTTACGGTGGTGAGACCTATACCGTCAAACGTGGCGATACCCTGTTTTATATTGCCTGGATTACCGGCAATGACTTCCGCGATCTGGCGCAACGCAACAATGTCGCGGCCCCGTATGGCCTGGAAGCCGGGCAAGTGCTGCAGGTTGGCAACGGTAATGGCCAGACCATCACCGGTGGCAATGCGATAACCGCAGCGGACGCCACGCAGGGCGGGGTGCCGGTTGCATCCAACCAGACGCAAATTAAATCTGCCCCTGTTGCACAGCAACCTGTTATTACGTATTCTGATGATTCGGGTTCGACAGGCGGTAAAATGCTGCCGTCGAAAGGAGCAAATAATGTGGCAACGACCACAGCTCCGGTTACCGCACCGCCTACAGTCAGCAGCACGACTAACAGCACAACCCCAGTGGGAAGCTGGCGTTGGCCGACTGATGGGAAGATCATCGATAACTTCTCCGCTGCGGAAGGCGGAAACAAAGGGATCGATATCGCCGGTTCGCGTGGACAACCTGTTGTCGCCACTGCTTCAGGAAGGGTGGTATACGCAGGCAACGCGCTCCGTGGGTACGGTAATTTAATCATCATCAAACACAATGATGATTATCTGAGTGCTTACGCCCATAACGATTCCATGCTGGTCCGGGAACAACAGGAAGTTAAGGCGGGGCAAAAAATCGCTACCATGGGTAGTACCGGAACCAGTTCGGTTAGATTACATTTTGAAATTCGTTACAAGGGGAAATCCGTAAACCCGTTGCGTTATTTACCGCAGCGATAATCCGGCAGAACCTTAGGTGTTCTGCCCTTGGATCACGGGTAGGAGCCGCTTATGAACCAGAATACGCTGAAAGTTAACGAGTTACATGAAGATGCGGAATTCGAGGAGAACGGAGCTGAGGTTTTTGATGAGAAGGCTCTCGTTGAGAACGAACCTGGTGATAACGAAGTAGCTGAAGAAGAGCTGTTGTCACAGGGTGCGACGCAACGCGTTTTGGATGCGACGCAGCTTTACCTTGGTGAGATCGGTTACTCTCCACTACTGACGGCGGAAGAAGAAGTGTTCTTCGCTCGTCGAGCACTACGTGGTGACATTCCTTCTCGCCGCCGCATGATTGAAAGTAATTTACGCCTGGTGGTGAAAATTGCCCGTCGTTATAGCAATCGTGGTCTCGCACTGCTGGATCTGATTGAAGAGGGTAATCTCGGCCTGATTCGTGCCGTGGAGAAGTTTGACCCAGAACGTGGGTTCCGTTTCTCAACATACGCCACCTGGTGGATTCGTCAGACTATTGAACGGGCGATCATGAATCAAACCCGTACTATTCGTCTGCCGATCCACATCGTTAAAGAGTTGAATGTTTATCTGCGTACCGCGCGAGAACTTTCGCACAAGCTTGACCATGAGCCGAGTGCTGAAGAGATTGCCGAGCAGTTAGACAAGCCGGTTGATGATGTAAGCCGTATGCTGCGTCTCAACGAGCGTATTACCTCGGTTGACACACCGCTGGGTGGAGATTCCGAAAAAGCGCTGCTGGATATCCTGGCCGATGAAAAAGACAACGGCCCGGAAGACACCACGCAGGACGATGATATGAAACAAAGCATCGTTAAGTGGTTGTTTGAATTGAATGCCAAGCAGCGTGAAGTGCTAGCGCGTCGTTTCGGCCTGTTAGGCTATGAAGCGGCAACGCTGGAAGATGTGGGCCGTGAGATCGGGTTGACCCGTGAGCGCGTCCGTCAGATTCAGGTTGAAGGTTTGCGTCGTCTGCGTGAAATCCTGCAGACTCAGGGCCTCAACATTGAAGCACTGTTTCGCGAATAAGCTGTAACCGGCAATAAAAAACGGTGACCCCTGGGTCACCGTTTTTTTATGTGCGTTATCAGGCCGTTACGCTAATGAGCGGCGTCATTACCCGCCGATCATCAGAAGCGAACTAAACCAACGTTTTAAGGCGGTAAATCCACTCCAGCGCCTGTTTTGGCGTGAGGCTGTCCGGGTCCAATGCTTCCAGCGCGTCTACGGCTGGCGATGTTTCTGCCACCAGCAGCTGCATTTGCGACCCTTCTACAGTGGATGCCGCTGAACTGCCGGAGAGCGCTTCCAGCTCTTTCAGCTTGTTGCGCGCACGTTTGATCACGTCTTTCGGCACGCCCGCTAACGCAGCAACGGCTAAACCATAACTTTTGCTGGCTGCGCCATCTTGTACGCTGTGCATAAATGCAATGGTATCGCCATGCTCCATGGCATCAAGATGCACATTCACTACGCCTTCCATTTTTTCCGGCAGGGTCGTCAGTTCGAAGTAGTGGGTGGCAAACAGCGTCATTGCTTTGATGCGGTTTGCCAGACTCTCCGCACAAGCCCATGCCAGCGACAGCCCATCGTAGGTCGATGTGCCGCGACCGATTTCATCCATCAACACCAGGCTGTTCTCCGTGGCGTTGTGCAGGATGTTGGCCGTTTCCGTCATCTCAACCATAAAGGTTGACCGTCCAGACGCCAGGTCATCAGCCGCACCGACGCGAGTAAAGATGCGATCGATGGGACCCATTATGGTTTCTTCGGCTGGCACATAGCTGCCAATCCACGCCATCAGCGCAATCAATGCAGTCTGACGCATGTAAGTACTTTTACCGCCCATATTGGGGCCGGTGATGATCAGCATGCGTCGTTGATTTGACAACGATAGCGGGTTAGCAATAAACGGCTCTTTCAGGACCTGTTCCACGACCGGATGGCGGCCTGCGGTGATGCGAATGCCCGCTTTTTCCTGCAACACCGGGCGGCAGTAATTCAGTGTCCAGGCACGCTCTGCCAGGTTAGCCAGCACATCCAGTTCAGCCAGTGCCGCCGCACTGATCTGCAGTGCTTCAAGGTGTGGCAGAAGACGGTCGAGCAACGCCTCGTACAGTCCTTTTTCCAGCGCCAGCGCTTTCCCTTTCGAGGTCAGTACTTTGTCTTCGTACTCTTTCAATTCAGGAATGATGTAGCGCTCGGCGTTCTTCAGCGTCTGGCGGCGTACATAGTGAATCGGCACCAGGTGACTTTGGCCGCGGCTGACCTGAATGTAGTAACCATGAATTGCGTTAAAACCTACCTTTAAAGTATCCAGCCCTAGCTTCTCTCGTTCGCGAATTTCCAGGCGGTCGAGATAATCAGTGGCACCGTCTGCCAGCGCACGCCATTCATCTAATTCAGCGTTATAACCGGGCGCAATCACACCACCGTCACGCACCAGCACGGGAGGGGATTCAATGACGGCTTGTTCCAGCAGCTCGCGCAATTCAGTAAACTCACCCATCTGCGAACGCAAATTGACCAGTTGAATCGCCTCGACATCTTCCAGCTGCTGGTTTAATTCCGGCAGTTGCTGGAATGCATGTCGCATGCGAGCTAAATCACGCGGGCGCGCGGTGCGCAGTGCCAGACGCGCCAGGATGCGTTCCAAATCGCCCACCTGGCGCAGTACCGGCTGCAGTGCTTCACTCAGGGATTGCAGTTCGGCAATCGATTCCTGGCGACGACTGATGGTGGTGACGTCGCGCAGTGGCATATGCAGCCAGCGCTTCAGCATACGGCTGCCCATCGGAGTCACGGTTTTATCCAACACTGCTGCCAGGGTATTTTCGGTACCGCCGGCCAGATTTTGCGTGATTTCCAGGTTGCGGCGAGTGGCTGCATCCATGATTACGCTGTCCTGCTGGCGCTCCATACTTAACGAGCGAATATGTGGCAGGGAGGTGCGTTGGGTATCCTTGACATATTGAAGCAGACAACCTGCAGCGCGTAGCGCCAGATGAGCCTGTTCAACACCAAAGCCGCTGAGATCACGCGTGCCAAATTGCAGGTTTAATTGCTGGCGTGCGGTGTCGATTTCATATTCCCATAGCGGACGACGGCGCAGACCACGGCGCTGATCGATCAGCGCCATGGCCTGGAAATCTTCGGGATAGAGCAGTTCGGCAGGATTAGTGCGCTGGAGTTCTGCCGCCATGGTCTCCTGATCGACCGGTTCGCTCAGGCGAAAACGCCCCGAACTGATATCGAGGGTGGCATAGCCAAACCCGCGCTGGCTCTGGAAGATTGCCGCCAGTAAGTTGTCCTGACGCTCCTGCAGCAGCGCTTCATCACTGATGGTGCCGGGCGTCACAATGCGCACGACTTTACGCTCAACCGGTCCTTTGCTCAGTGCCGGGTCGCCAATCTGCTCACAGATCGCCACGGATTCACCGAGCTGGACCAGTTTTGCCAGATAACCTTCAACAGCATGATAGGGCACGCCCGCCATCGGGATGGGTTCACCCGCTGACGCGCCGCGTTTCGTGAGTGAAATCTCCAGCAGTTGTGATGCTCGCCTGGCGTCGTCGTAGAACAGCTCGTAAAAATCGCCCATGCGATAAAACAGCAGGATTTCGGGATGGTCAGCCTTCAGGCGCAGGTATTGCTGCATCATCGGCGTATGGGTAGAAAAGTCCTTGTCTACAGACTCTTTCATATTGAATTTACTCATTTTTATGGTTTTAGAAGTACTCAAGTGGCCCCATGTGAAACCATGATAAACCCATCTAAATCCGAAAATTTGTATGCCAGATGTATTCTAGATACTATCCAGAATACAACATGTCACTTTGGTATACATGAGGCGAAAATCGTGAAGATGATTCTGAGTCAATCCATAGTAATCAACAAGTTGTCTATTGAGACAAAACCCGAGTTTGATTCAGATGGACGAATTATGTATGTGCCTAATGTATCTGGTAAGCCGTATCTTATCACTGACAGCCACCGTGATTCACCAGTTGGCTTTGGTGTTAAGATCAGTGCCACAAAGAAAACCTATATCATTCAAAGAAGGGTTTCGGGCGGGGGCAGAATCCCCTCAGAAGGGAAGCCGCCTACACAGGTCATCAGGGCAACGATAGGCAATGTATCGGATTTCGCTTCGATTGATCAGGCTCGTGAGGTTGCAAGAACCTACGCCCAATCAATGAAATCTACCAAAAGAAATCCAAATGTAGTGAAGCGAGAGGCTGATATTGCTGAACTGACCCTAAGTGAGATTTTTGCCCAATACCGACAGCATCTTCTTGGACGAAGTAAACCCGCTAAGCCAAACTCAATCCGTGTCTTGAACAAAGCGGAGCAGAAGCTCAACGAATGGGAAAGGTATAGAGTTCGTGACCTCTCTGCAAACATCATCCTAAAAAAGTTTGATGAGATAGCCTCAAAGACTAGAACGACGGCCGAACACACTTTCCGTTGGGCAAATGTGGCTGTTCAACATGCAATAGACATAGAGGCAATGAATGCTCAGAGTCAGCAACGACTGCCTGTTCTGACATACAACCCATTCTCTGTGCTCAAAGTGCAAAAGAAATACCGAAGTCGCTCTGAACTGGAAGAAAGCTATCAGTCAAAAGGTGTGAGAAATCCGCTTTCCGCAAAAGATACATTGGGTAAATTTCTTGATGCTTTACACAACAAAAGAAGCTTCAACCGCCTTGGTTGCGATTACCTCCTGCTAACGGTGTTACTGGGTGCGAGAAAGGAAGAAACGGCTTCTCTCTGCTGGAGAGAGGAGCTATCAGTAGAAGAAGCGAAGACTACGAGCTATGTAGATTTGATTAATAGAAAAATTTTCTTCTTTGATACCAAGAACAGGACGAATCATGAGCTTCCCATCTGTGATGCTGTCAGATGTTTATTAGAGGAAAGAAGGGATATCGTTTTAGATAAAGAAACAACAGCGAGTCGAAGGAAATGGGTCTTTCCAGCACGGTCTCCACGAAGCCAAGCTGGCCATTACAGCGACAGTAAAAGCCTCAGGGAATATCTTTGTGCTGAAGCTGGGATCGTTAAGCTCGGAACTCACGACCTAAGAAGGACATTTGGTCGTATAGCAGAGGAGCTTGCTTCCTATGCGGTCGTAAAAAAGCTTCTGAACCACCTTAATACGACAGATCCTACGGAAAGATATGCAGAGCCTGACAAAAATCGTGTGTACGAAGCACTTCAACGGATTGAGTTACATATACTGATGACTGCGCCAAGGTTATATAATAATTTACTGGCTTCGGCAAAATACCCACCAATACCTGAATATTCTGGAAAGCAAGCATGAGTGCTATTGAAACCTTGAGAGAGATGTCAGAGGTCTGGAGTTTGTTTAGTGACATGCCAGACGATGCCACTATCGGAGTGGATTTAGCGGCACTTTACTTAGGAGTAAGTGTTAAAACACTTGCTCGTTACCGTCAGAATGGTGATGGTCCGCCCTATGTTCAGTATCAATCTTCAGATAGCAAAGCCCGAAATCAGCGAGTGAATTATTTACTCAGTGACCTAAGGACTTGGCGAAATGGTCATAGAGTGAATAGCACCATGCAAGCTGCTCAAGTTAGAGGCTTAGCATTTACTTCATTAAACGATTTAGCTAAACCTCAGCCTTTTTGGGTTGATACTCATGAAGAAAAAATTATAGGGCATGCTCTTGTCCTGACTGATAGCATCTTCAAAGAGTGCTTGAAAAACTTAAACTGCGAAGTAATTTGGTTGAATATTGAGGAGGTATTATCTAAACAATGGAATCAGGCTAATGAGAGAAGAGTCTGGCATGATCTTTTGCTAGAAACTATCAAAGAGACCCTTATAAAAACTATAGCTCAACAAGAGAAACATGACATATTGAAGAGTCTAAATGATGATAAATAAAAAAGCCATTTTTAATAATTAGCAAAATAGAATGTTTGTTATCTAATAGCTGGAGAAGGAATTTTTTTGCTAAATGATAATTAAATTTCATTGACATGAGGAATTAATATGATAATCCTTTTGAATATATTAATGGTGGAGTATATGACTTTATTGAAGTGAGGTGGAAATGGAAAAGAGTATATTTAATATTAGAACGGAAGATGAATACTTATTTTATAAAAATGAAATAGACATAAATGAACTGGATGATACTGGTTCAAATGCATTATTTTATTCTGATTATGGAAAAGACTATGGTAAAACTGAATGGCTGTTAAAAAACGGGATAAACTTTAATGTTGTAAATAAAGCAAAACAAAATGCACTTTTTTTTTGTAATTATGAAAAGGCTAAGTTACTCATTGAGCATGGTATTGAGGTAAATCAAGTAGATGTTAATGGCGAATCTCCTTTATTTAGAGCAGTAGCCTCATCCAATACAGATACTTGCCAACTACTAATTGATAGTAAAGCTGACATACATAAAATAAATAATCAAGGTGAGAATGTTGTCTTCTATGCATCTCTTAAAGCCTTAAGGTTGCTTTTAAATCTTGGGATCAATATTAACCAAATAGACCAGAATGGAAACAATGCTTTAATAAGTCTGGACACAGGTATGTATGACTGCCTAAAAATAGCGAAATGCTTGGTAGGGGCAGGGATTAATTTTGAAATATTCGAGAGGGACCCCTCAAAACTAGATTGGATAGACTCCTGTTCAGTAAGAGAACATGTAGTCCAATGCATTTCGAAAAAAGAAAATAAACACATAAATAAAATAATCAAGAAGAAGAAGTTTTCATGCGAGGATGTTGAAAAAAGAAAAAGGTTATGAGCAAATTCATGATCGCTTTCTAAAAAAATCCGGTAATTTTAATCGGGTTGTAATTATCTATCTTAATGATGGTGTTATTCTCATTGGCTCAATATTTCTATGCTTGAAAGGTAGGGAATATTAAAGGTTATTGATGCTGACTTTCTTTTGAAATGCGAAGGGATCTAAAAAATATTCATTTAAATTTGACTAATTTGGTTTGTATGATAGATAACTATAAATGAGAGCGAGTAAATTTAATCTTTTGCTTTAGATAAAGCGCAAGTTTTTAAGGGGAATTAGATATCAAACTTGCGAAATATTTTACAGTTTTTCTAAGAAAGATAGTTGAGGCAAGGCTTAGGATTGAAAATTAGTAGTATAAGGTAAACAGAAAAGACCTTCTATCTACCTTATACATAAATGCAATAAAATATTTAGATCCACTTGATATTACTGATTTTTTAAGTAAAAGATAATAATTTCTTTGCAATATAATTATAGGTCATTTTCTATGTAGGTTATACATATACCTATTTTGCAAGATTTTTTAGAAAAAAATGGAACTGAAATAATGTAAATAAAATAAGGAGACATATGGATAGAATAGTAATTAATACAATAAAAATGGATACAGGGGAGAGATTTTGCATAATCACTGATAAAGTTTCAAAAATGCCACTTTATTATCCATGTTTATATATATCATCAGAATTAAGAAAGAAGAACGAATCTATTTCAACTATCGAGCTACATTCAGCGAGTATAGCTTTGTTTTATAGGTTTTTAAATTTTAAGAAGATAGATATAGAGGCAAGGATTAGAGCAGCAGAGTTTCTTAATCTTCAAGAGATTGATGGACTAAAAGAATTTATAACTAAGAGAATGAAAAAAGAGAAGGTTGCAAATCTTGATAGTGGGTGCAGGGTTAATAGTAATACTCAGTACTTCAGATTAACAGCAATTATTAAATATCTTGAATGGTTATGTGACTTCTTCACAGTGAGTTATAAAAAAGATCACAAACTTATTGAAAAATTCATTGCGAAATTGAAAAGTCATAGACCTAAGATCAGATTCAGGAACCAAGATTCAGCAAAAGATAGAAACCTCAATCAAAATCAAATTAATATTTTGTTTGAGATTTTGAAAATAGGTTCAGAAATGAATCCATTTAATTCTGATGTTCAAAGGAGAAACAGACTAATGATACTGATTCTTTATAACTTGGGATTGAGGGCAGGAGAGCTACTAAACATCAAAATCGAAGATATTGATATAGGTTCTCAGACAATTTTTATAAACAGAAGAGCTGATGATCCTCATGACTCAAGGATTAAACAACCTCTCGTTAAAACATTAAGTAGGAAGTTGTCTATATCTGATAACTTAAGTCAGGAAATTTCCAATTATATTAAAATTGAAAGAAGAAAGCACAGAATGAAAAAGGATAATGGTTATCTTTTTATTTGTCATAAAAAGGGAAATACGTTTGGAGAACCATTATCTATTCAGGCATATCATAAAATCATTAATGCCTTAAGGATATCTTGCCCCGAACTTTCCAGAATGACAGGGCATAAGTTAAGACACACCTGGAATTATGAATTTTCTTCAAAGATGGACCGCATGGAGAGTCCACCAAATCAATATGAGCAAGAACAAATGAGGTCTTTACTCATGGGCTGGAAAGAGGGTTCGGGGACTGCTTCTACTTATAACAGAAGATTCACCGAAAACAAGGCCGCAGAGTTAGCTCTGAATATGCAGAAAGATATGATCAATAGAGGAGGTGTTTAATGTTAAAAGTATATGTTAATAGTGAAGATAATGAGAGCGCTTATGAAGCTAAAACTAAAGGTTATTACTTTTCCCTAAATGATGAGGCATGGAGGCTAAGCCGAAATGTGACGGTAAATGTTAAAATGGTTAAGGATGTAATTGATAAAGAATTAATGGAAGGATATTTAAAGGTGCTTAAATATCTGGCTTGTGAGTTAAGTCCTGCTACAGTTAAATTAATAAATAATAATTTCAGGAGGTTTATTGTAATTGTAGATCCAAAGCGAGTTGATGAGTTTTCCCTTGTGAGGTTTAGAGGATCTGATGGCAAGAACAATAATATTATGTCATCGGTAAGGATACTCATAAAAAAATGGTATGAATTGGGCTACTCTGGAATAGATGAAGATGCATATGATTTCTTGTGTAAATTGATAATCCCTGACAATAAAAAAGGAGAAGTTGTAAGAAGAAGAGATCAAGTTAAAGGCCCATTTACTGATATCGAATTACAATCTTTTCTTGAAGCTTGCTATAGAGCATATGACAAGGGGAACATAGATATTACACAATTAGCAATGGCTTTGCTGATAAGCGCAACTGGAAGAAGGCCACTACAGATTTCACAGATGAAGGTATCTGATATAAGAAGGTTAAAAGTAAATGAGAATAGCTATTCTTATGTCATTAGCATCCCAAGGATAAAACAAGGCTTGGGATTCAGGGAAGCTTACAGGAATTTTCAAGTGACAAAAGAATTATACGATTTACTCCGTAAGCAGTGCGATTTGAGCCTTGAGCAAACACGTAGCATACTTAAAAGAGAGCTAACTAACAATGAGATTGAAAATACACCGCTATTTATATCAATGCAGAAGTTAGAAAGCTTCAAAATCAATAAGGAATTGAAAGAGATATTTGTATCGGATAAAGTGCACGAATACTCTGTAAAGATAAATAATACACTTGGTTTTATTGCTGAAACAGAAAATGTTATTTCGGAAAGAACTTATGAAAGATTAAATGTAAACCCTCGACGATTTCGTTATACGGTTGGCACAAGAGCTGCGAGAGAAGGTGCCAGCGAATTAGTTATTGCAGAACTATTAGATCACTCTACAACTAAATATACGGGGGTATACGTTGAATTTAATGCTGATCATGTTGCAAGAATTGATGAAGCAGTGGGAAATCATATGAAAAAATATGCTGGTTTTTTTCAGGGTAAAATTGAGGGTGATGACTCAATAAAGAAAAATGAATTAGCAGTTAGGGATTTATCAGGGGAGGTCACTGGAGCATGTGGTGGTTGTAAATCATGTCAGGCTAATGTTCCAGTCCCTTGTTATACCTGCCATCACTTTCGCCCATTTATTGATGCACCACATATAGAACTACGAGATCATTTATTAAAACAAAGAGAAAGAATCATGACTGATACTAAGGATGAGACTATGAGTAAAACACTAGACAGAACAATAATGGCTGTCGAAGAAGTAGTAAAAAAATGTGAGACTTTGAAATTAAAAAGGAGCAATAGATATGAATGAAAATGATATAATTAATTTTAGGAATAAAACAGAAATCTTAGCAGGGAGAAATCTTAACGAATTTATTCTAAATTGTAAAGAACAACTAAGTGGCAATCTACTTGATAACAACTGGGAGAGTAATCATTGGAAGAAAATATTTAAATTTTCAAAATTTAAGATGAAGAATGTTAAGTTGGACTCGTTCAGTAAAGCAGAAGATCTTGATTCCTCTTACATTGGATTTTGCAAATCATATGTGGCTTATATTTTTTGCTCTAATTTTAAAGGATTTGATAAACTAACTTTTCCAATTGTGCTTAGGATGATTGAAAGAAATTTATTAGTTTTTACTGGGTCTGGTGACATAAAATTACTAAACCCAGTCATTCTCGATGAGTGCTTGTCCGACATTAATGAAAATTACACTAATGGAGTTACATATAGTTGTGGTAAATTTATGGAGAGATTGGTTGCTTTCCTGAATGAGAAAGAATTCCTTAATTGTGGACTAATGAAGTGGAGTAGTTACATCAGACCACCTGAATCAAGGCTGTCGATCTCTGAAAATGCAGACAATGCCAGATTAGCGAAACTGCCTAATGAAAAAGCATTACGAGCAATTGGTGAGATCTTTTCTATGCATGATTATGACCTTCACGAAAGAGACCTGTTTGTTACTTCAGTGTTTGCATTGCTGATGTGCGCACCCAGTCGTATAACTGAAATATTATCACTTAGAGCTGATTGTGAAATTGTTGAAAAGAACAGGGAAGGAAAGGAATGCTATGGCCTGAGATTCTATTCATTGAAAGGTTTTGGGGCAAACATTAAGTGGATACCTGAAATTATGGTTCCTACTGCCAGACTTGCAATTAAGAGATTGTTAAAGTTATCTGAAAATTCAAGAGCAAGAAGTAAGATGCTTGAGGAAGAGATGAAAAAACAAGGAGGCGGAGAAATCTGGTTTGATAAGGAAAAGGATGTTCGCTTCAGTAATGCTCTTTGTGCTCTATTCGATAATCAGCTCAGCATGAAACGTCAAACTGGTAATGATTTGTTTAAGATAACAAATACCTTCTTCTCCAAAGAGTTAGGCTATTCAAAAATCAGTAAGCATAAGAATCTTTTCGAAAGGCATGGTTATCACGATGAGGATAATAAACCATTATTTCTCAGAACTCATCAAGCAAGACATTTACTCAACACTCTCGCCCAGAGAGGAGGCCTTGGAGAACTGGACATAGCAAAGTGGTCAGGAAGAGTATCAGTCACACAAACAGAGTTTACAACCACATCACTGAAGATGAAATGATTGAAAAAGTGAAAGCTCTGGGGATTAATCAAAATAACACAATTCCCTGCGATAGTGATGTGAATGAGAACTTTGAAATTTCAACTATTCATGAATTAAAAAATAAGTTAGATCATGGTGCTGTTCATACTACTGAGTATGGATATTGTGTACATGATTATACTTTTGCTCCCTGTGGCAAATACTTTGATTGTATCAACTGTAGTGAGCAGGTATGTGTCAAAGGGGAGAAGCAGAAACTCGAAAGGCTCAGGTCCTTACTTGATACGACCGAAGACCTCGTTGATAAGGCTAAAGAAGCTATCGGTGAAGAGGAACTTGGAGCTGACAAGTGGTATCAGCATCAAACCAAGACACTTGAAAGAGTGAAGGGGATAATTGCATTGATGGAAAACCCCGAACTGCCTGATGGTTCGCTTATAAGAACACATGGTGACGATTTTTCACACCTGTCCCGTATATTAGTAATGAAGAAGGATGACAAGATAATAAACAAGGAGAACAATAATGGCGAAACACCTAACTAATAAAGATCTACAAATAATTATAAATTCTATAGCAGGATGGCAAAGTTTAAGGCATGGGAAGTTTACTTGGGAAAACCTTTGTGACTCGGTTGCCGAACTTCTTGGTAAGAGGCCAACAAGACAGTCTCTCAGCCAGCATAAAGAGATAGTGAGAGCTTTTGAACTTCAAAAGAAAAACATAAAATCTGGAGTATCTGAAGTTAAAAGACCTGCAAACCTGAACATTGCATCTCAGCAAATTAAAAACTTGCAGTTGAAAAATGAATCGCTTAAAGAAGAAGTCAGAGTCCTAAAACAGCAGTTTGTGATATGGCAATATAATGCCCATAAACATGGAATCAAAGAACATCAACTGAATGCACCCTTAACGCCAATTGATAGAGAAAAAACTGATAAAGAGTAATGCTATTCATGTTGTAAAAGTTGATTTTAAATGAGAATGCGTTATAAGTATTATGTCACGGACGACAAATTTGCAAGGATGCTTACTATGAATGGATTACAAAGATATTTGCCAGATCAAAGGTTTTTGATTTTACTTAATAGATTCATTGTTAGATATGATGAGTCTGAATGCAATAAAGAAAAGATTGTTAAGGATGCATACTTATTTTGTGTGGGATACTTTTTAAAATATCAATCTGACTATGAAAATCACCATTTAGCCGGGTCAAGTAATATCCTGGCAGTTTTAACTTCGGCTTTACTAAGCCCTAACTATCATACAATACCTTCAACTATAGGCCTTGAGAGGGTACTATACTTTTATAAGTTCATAGTTGAGTATGTCATTTGGAATGAATATGAGGCTGAGAAAACATTCAGAAGTCAAAAGAAGAGTTTTGAGTATAGGCCTGAAGTTAAATGTCAGAGAAATAAAGTGAGAAAATAATACTCGGTTTTCTACATCGCAAATAAGCTATAATGTATAAGCCACATTTCCTATAAACCTTAACTTATGTTGTGCACTCTGCATACGGAACATGTGGCACCTGTCCCTTGAATGGTGTAATATCTTATATATATAATTCAGCTTGGGATTGTGCAATGAATGATTACGAACAAAAACTTTTGGAGAATGGTTTTTCTGCAAAAGATATTGGTAAACTAAAAAGTATCATTAAAAGAGACGAATCTCAGACAGACTCACTCAAGAGCCTTGTTTTGGATTTGAGTAAGCGATTCTGGGGCGGGGTTATTTGCATTGCTATCATCGCGTCTGTCTTTGCATACGGCATCTATAAAGGACACAATGAGAGCTTGGTTTCATATTGTATCGTTCTTATCATAGGGGTGATGATCGTTTATTTTGTTATACCTCTTAATCTTGCCTGGAAAGCTCACTGTTTTATTAGAAAGAACAGAAACTAGTTACCTTCTTTTTTATCATTCATTTGCTGAAGATTTAGCCCTATTCCTGCCCCTTTGATCGCTGCTCCGGCTCCTTTGAGGGCAAGAGCAGGCTTACTCATCACCTGAACTTTGCGATAGTAATCAGTTGGAAGATATTTGAATAACCGCCACGATTCTGGCTTTAGGGTCAGCTTAAAAATTCCGTAGTAAGAAGTGGTCAGGTCCACAACTTGATATGCAAGTAAACCAAGACGAGAGTCAAAGCCAAAAAACTCCGCAGTGTCTTCGTAAACTTCTTTTACCGGATTGGACGGATTAGCTATACCCCTTAACTTGTCAATGCTCTCAATCGTAGAGCCTGCTCCGTTTGCGACCAGCGCTGAACCCGCCAACATACCTACAATATTGCCTGTTGCTAACGAACCAGCAAAAACCCCTACACCAGCGACCATCTGAAGTGTTCCCAGTACGACCCCTATACCATCTATCACATAACCGATGATTTTCTCATTGTCGTGATAAAACTTAACAGATGCTGAAATCGTGGCTTGCCCTGAACGAATCATTCTATCTTGCAGGGTGAGGTTATGTGCTTCTTGTTTCAAATTTTGTATGCATTCCTGACACTGCTCATCACTGGTAGCAGATCGGATAGTATTTAGTTGAAGATTAGCAAAGTCCCTAACTTCATCATGGAATTTCATTCTGAGCTTTCCATCTTTAAGATGAATAAGCGAAATGTTATTAGCTAGGCTTACTAGTTGATTTGCTTGAAGATTACCCATAGTGAGGAAGTAATCCGAAAATCTGTTCTTATTCCAGTAGTTGTCCATAACATTACCTTTATGTAAACATAGCTTTCAGTTAACAGTGTTAATCAGATCCTAAAATAACTGGAGTTGGAAAGGAAGACAAATGAGTATTGATCTTTTTCTCAAAATTGAAGGCATTACAGGTGAATCACAAGACTCAAACCACAAGGGGTGGATTAATGTCGATTCCTTCACTTGGGGAGCCAGTCAACCTGGCAACATGAGTGTTGGTGGAGGTGGCGGTGCCGGGAAAGTGCACTATCGTGATCTAACTGTTCAAACTCATATCGACAAGGCTACTCCAGCAGTGATGAAGTATGTTTCATCTGGTAACCATATCAGTAAGGTCGAACTCTCCGCTTGTAAGGCAGGTGGTAGTCAAACCGAGTATTGCAGGATCACACTGGAAGATGTGCTTGTTACTAATGTCCTCTTTAACGGAGCGATACACTCCGAAATTCTGAGTATGTCTTATCAATTTCAGGCATCCAAGGTCAAAATTCAGTATTGGGAACAGGCTTCCTCAGGTGGCAAAGGGGCAGAGTCACAATCAGGATGGGATATCAAAAGTAATAAAGAAGCTTAAGGGAAAGCTTGTATCGGAAGCAGTGGTTCACACACACTGCTCCTGTTAAAAATTCTATCTATTCTGCTAATACACTTTTTTCGATAAAAGTTTTACGAGCAACATTCCCAACTATGTTTGTTGAAACTCCATCAAACGTCCCGCCGATTATACCTCCGACAAGGGGGATCATTTTTCCTAAGTTGATAGCTCCTTTCTCGCCAAACTTTGTTAATAATCTGAATCCTACTTTTTTGTTAATGGCAAATATTGTTTCTTTCGAAATACTTTTGATTAACTGAGTTGACATTTTTGAACCAACGACAATCCCTGTTCCTTTGAGAATATCTTTCGCTGCATTCCCAACAAGGCAACTGTAAACGAGGCTTCTCACACGATCATCTTTCACATCCCATCCACCCATTATCGCAAGTGAGGTTATCATTCGGATCTGAACATACAGGACAGTAGCGATACTTGCCGGGACTGCTACAGGTAGAGTCACAATACCACCGAGTCCTGACAGAAATCCTGAGGTAACCGACTTAGTGTTTTGCCATCTAATAAGAGAATTAGCTTGGTCAACAAGAGTGCCATCACCTTTTAAATAGCTACCTGCCATTTCATAAGCTGAATCTATTCCTGGTATACTCCCGTCCAGAGCCTTGTCGTAAGCCCAGTTAAGGACCTGCATAATTTTGCCTTCATTGATTTTTTCAGCCACTTTAAATTTCCTTATTAACATTTGATTATAAGTAACTGTTATCGGCATTGTTAAATTTTTCTTTATGAAATTTTAAATGGAAAAAGCCAGCAATTAGCTGGCTTTTGTTTGTGTCAAAGTAGGTTATTAATGGTGTAAGTTATTAACTACCTTGTCAAAAATGTGCATCCACCGCTTGAGTTGCAGTTCCGTATCACGGATACCTTCCTGTGAGTTGAAGTCACCCTTTTGAGGAAAGAACCTTACCCGCCATTCTGGATATTGAACATCGTCTACTGCGATGTAAAACCCTGATTCTCTAAAGTCATGGGTGCGGTCGAGTTCTCTATCCAGGCCTGTTCTTTGTCTTGTGGTAGACAAGTTGTATCTCCACTCCTTGACCGCAGAGAAGGGATAGGTCTTATGTTTATTCTCTTCCCTGAGATGAATCAATCCTCTGTGCTGGTCGAGCTTCATTGAAGTAGGGCCAAATTCATGGCTCCACATCCCGTCCTGCTCGCCAAAATGGTCCCTGGTGCTGGCATTCCACTTTTTGATGCGGAATTTTTTATAAGCAAACATCAAGAGCATGATGCTTGCGAAAACCCAAATAAGAGCGAGTTGCACTAATCCTCTCATACCCAAGAAGTAGAAGATGACAATTGGCAGAGCGATGGCAATCCATACTCGTTTCATCATCAGGAAATTAGGCTGCTTTACTTCAGTCATTGTTGTCATAGAACTATCCAGTATTGTTTCGTTGGATTCAGAACGCACGCATCCATCAGCTTATTTTGCTGATAAATCAGTGAGCTATATCGCTTTGTTTGAAGTTACATTACGGCCAGTAATGAGTGTCTAGCAAATCATTTGTACCGATCGATTAGATCTTTTTGATAGTTATAAGCTATCATGATAGTAAAATTGATCTGTAAAAACGATCGATCGGTTTTTCCTATCAATATGATTATTAATAAGAATAGATAGCGCATTTGACTTAATGTTTAGTTTTAAACTACTGATAACTAGCAGGTTAAGAACACATCAGATAGAAAATTTTTTCTGACTAGTGGCGATTTCTTTGGTGGCCGTGAGCGATTTTGTCTCATGACTGCTTTGGTAGGGAGTAACAAAGTGAAGGGGTCTCATCTTGATTAACGGCTTAAGGAGGCTCAGACCCGTTGCTTTCAAGGCTTGGATAATCTGCTTCAGGTATGGGACCCATAGTAGCCAGCGAACCTTGTCTTTCTGTTTAGTATTCGTCTCATCAATTAGTGGGATAGCCGGGGAGTGGAACACAGGCGCGTCTTCTATGTTCGTCAGTCTTTCCATTGCTCCTGACTCCTCCTCAGGCAACTCTGTATCGTCCACCACCTGAGGCTCGACAGCAGGGGTAAGGATAACCCTCTTACTCAGGCTCGACCATGAGTAGGCTTTACCTAACTGAGATGCTTTGATGGCGATTCCTGCATACTCAAATGAGAAACCATTCATTTTACCCGTTGAAGCAATGCTCGCTTTGGCTGTTATATTTTGCTTACCGACTTCATAGATGAAATCGTCAATGGTGATGGTGCCATAGAAACTGAGCACTGCCTCAATTGCTTCCTGGATGATTTTCTTTGGAGCTTTATTGCCTGTCCTTGCTTCCATCATTTCTTCATTCCTGCCAGTTTTCCTGACTTTGGGTGTTGAAGGAGGAGATGGACCTTTGGTTCGTGTGAGCTGATGATCCCGCTCAAGCTCTTGAATGATTCTGGTGCTGATGAGGTTCTCATTTCTACCGAGGTAGAGCTGGCCATCAGGTATACGGATGCGAGAAGCAATTATATGTATGTGCTGGCCGGCCTCGTCATCATGGAGGACATAGCAACGGAGATGAGTATCACTGAAGCCCATTCGCTTCATATAGTCGTCAGCCACAAGCTTCCATTGCTCATCAGTGAGTGAATCTCCTATAGGAAGGCGAAGAGAGTTGTGCCAGACAGGTTTCTGCACATCTTGGCGAAGCTTCTGTGTTCGTATGAACTCAACGGTCATCTCATCGACAGATAAGCCAATCATGTTACCACCGATTATCACAGGAGCTGTTTTGTGATGAGATGCTGGGGCAAGTGCATATGAGACAACACCTCTGAAGCACCTACCCCTGCGGATCTTTTGCATTCCTTTCACGAGCGGAAAATCACTTATCGAGTGAGAGCAGGGCATCTCTCACATGAGATAGCTTCAGCCTGAGAGTATCGACCTCATTACTCAAAGGCTGAGCATCAGATCCGCGACGAATAAGAAATGAAGTGAGGTTATTCAACATTTGCAGAGAAGCCGTCAGTTGATGCCAGGCTTCTTTGTTCACCTCTGGAATTGAGGGAGGCAATTGCTTGAGAGCTGAAGATCTCAGCCAACAGCTCCTGCTTAGCTGTCCTCTGGACTGGTTTAGCTTGCTCAGCTCAACCTCATTTAATCTGACAGTCACAGAGTATCTGCGAAGACGATTAGGCGGTAGCTTCTTTGCAATAGGATCATTGGTAAACGAACAAGGAAACTCATCATCGAAAATAATATTTAATTTTTCCATATCAACTCCTTTTAATATTTAGGCTTAATAGCAAATCCATGTGCTATATATAATAAATACCATAAAGATCAATGGTGTCAATGGTTTGGCATTTGACTGTGGGGTGGCTTTTATCTTTCTTTTTCAACCGAAGGGCGGAAAAAGCAAGGCAACTGAGCATCGCTCAGTTAGCCCTTGCTTGAGGATAAATATAAATAAGTGGCTCTTGACAAATTAATAAAATGAACTTTAATGTCTTTAATTTTATAGGGGGCTAATATGAAGACAAAAAATATCTTGCGTTTGATTTCAAAATTTTCACCAATACTTGTAATATCTTATTTTATAATCGTAGTAATTTATTTAAATTTATCTCCGGATTTTGATTTATCTCAACTTGATAGATTAAGTTTATATTTCAAATTCCTAAGTTTATCAGTTGTTTTTTCTGTTTTTTTACTGCCAATTGCCATGATATTTAAAGGTGTTTTTAAGTAAAATGCTATTGCATACTAAACTTTATGGCTATCTAAGTAGAGTCTTTTTTCGATTGTTCTCTGTAAGATCTTATGTTTTCAATACTTTCTGAAATGGTAATGAATGCCTTGATAAAGAGAAAGAATACGTAAAATGATAGAGCTATGTATGCAGTCCCGCTTTGTAGAAAATAGGAGAATGGGTCATAACGACTATGTGGAACTGTTTTTATTACAGCAAAAAAAGCCACGATTGCCGAAATCAAATAAAGAAAAGAATCATTGATCAGTTTTATCACATCTCTTTGTTTTTTCTCTTTAGATGAGATATAAATCCCAAAAAAATAGATGGCTGGCAATGGAAGGATTAATAATAAATATGGAGTATACGGTTTGTTATGACCTATCTTAATTATTGAGAATAGAATACAAATAATAATATAAGCTAATATGACTAAATAGAAATGCCACATAAAATTTTTAGGGAGATTTTCCTTCTTCTTGGTCAGTATTGAAGCTATAGGTTTTGCTTTTTTTATTTTGCTCAATGCAAGATTAAAAATTTTTTTAATATTTTTTAGCATGTTACCTCCATCTTGTGGGTCAAGACCTGCTTTTTAAGAAGTGATAAATTCATTCTATGAAAAAAGTTCAATTATAGAACCTCCAGTTTATATTCAATGCTTAAGCCAGTAAAATAGTGAAAATTGAATAAACGAAGATGCACATTTTAAAACTGATGCTTTCGAGAAAATATTCATTATCAACCATGATGGTTTTATTTTGTATTAATTGCCCACCTATCTATCACTTTAAAATAGATAGGAATTTAGTGGGAAGTATTGGGGTTTTTTACACTCTAAGTTATCAGCGCCATCATAGTAGCCTATTTAAGTGATGAGATTTCTTCTTTTTCTCTGGCTTTTTTTAAGCTTATACTGAGCATTACCAACCTCGTATCGGATTAACTAATAGGTCGAATAAAGGTGACTGACACAGGTGCCACACACTTTCCTGCCAATACTTGCTATTTTTTTTCTGGCTTCATCTTCAGACTTACACGCAAATTTATTACGTTTTGAGTCTACATTAGACATCTGTTTACAAATCGATTTTTTATTTGAAGTGCACTTAAATTGAGGGTTTTCTTCATACATCACTCCTTCAAAAAGATGCAATTCGCCTGATTCATTATGCTCTTTCAGAGTGTAAGCCTTCATGCTGTTCCTTAATATCAATCTGGTTAAAATTTACACGTTTTTGGATTTGTTACTGACCCAAAACACTCTAGCATTAGAAATTCTTAATTTAATGGCTTGATTTTACTCAGCTAATGCTTTAGAACAAAAAAAATCGCATTCAAGCCGAGGCCCACCAAAGCATTAAAGGAGATTAATCCTAAAAAGTAAAGAATATAATATGCTTGCTTATCATCATCTTATGTTTTAAAGCTCGTTTTTTTGCTCTGTACTATCAGTTCTATACTTATCCGTGAGCATGATTTTCAAGATAAATGGTCTTTCTGGGAATGGTAAAAAAAACTTGACAAAAGTTATAATATTAGTGCTTTAGCATAAACGGTCTATAAGGATGAATTCTCCTGCTCATTAAATTTGACGAGGTTAGGAATCATTTATTCACCGAGTTTATATTTTCGAGAATGAGGTTGACTTCGAGTTCGAAACTTTTAAATATTTGAATTTAAGTTAAGTCAAGGCATGTTCAGTATGTATAGTTTAATTAATATATAGATATGGAGATTGTTATATGTCATTCAAGATAAAAGATATATCTGATAACAAAAAACTGAGAAGACCTCAGGTTGAAGCTTTCAATCTAATAAGTAAACATTACGGAAATGACGGTAATAAAGAGATTGGGATTATACTTCCTGTTGGATGCGGAAAATCAGGTCTAATATCTATCACACCATATGCCTCTGCTACTAGCCGCGTTTTAATCATAGCGCCAGGCCGAAAAATTAGAGACCAATTAGCTAAGGATATGAAGTTCAGTGAGCCAGACAATTTTTATCACAAATGTGATTTCTTTAGTGACCTAGCAGATTTCCCTGAGGTCTCAATCATTGAAGGTGGAGGAAAAACAAATATTCATGATATTTTGTCAAGTGATATTGTTGTTTCAAACATTCAACAAATCTCGGGTGATGATAACAAATGGCTTGAAAAACTCGAAAATGACTTCTTCGATTTAATTATTGTTGATGAAGCTCATCATAATAAAGCAACTACATGGGTTAAAGTAAAAGAAACCTTTCCAAACGCAAGAGTGATTAACTACAGCGCTACTCCAATGAGAAGTGATGGTCAGTTAATGAGTGGAGAAATAATTTATAGCTTCCCGGTTATAGAAGCAATAAGAGAAGGCTACATAAAAAGGCTTCACGCCAAAATGATTAGTCCATCAAAATTAGTTTATATCGACAAAAGTGGTAGTGAAATAACTTTAACAAGTTCTGAGGATATCAAGCGATTAGGAGAAGAGGAAGCCTCATTTAGGCGAGGTGTTTTGATGTCTGATGAAACCTTGTGCACCTTGGTTGAACTATCTATTAAAGAGCTATTCAGATTACGTGAAGAATCAGGGGAAAATCGATTAAAAATAATTGCTTCAGCACTAAATTACAGTCATTGTATTCAAATAAAAGAAGCTTTTCTTGCAAGAAATTTACGTGCCGACTATGTTCATTCAAATGAAGAAAGCTCAGTAAATGATAAGGTTTTTGCTAAGTTAGAGAACCATGAGTTGGACGTTATTGTGCAATCTAAAATGCTTGGTGAGGGATTTGACCATAAATTTCTTTCTGTAGCTATGGTTGGTAGCATATTTTCAAATCTTAGTCCCTTCGTTCAATTTGTTGGTCGTATAATGAGGGTAGTTAAACAGAACTCACCGGGGAATTTAGTCAATACGGGAGTGGTTGTTTTTCATGTTGGCGCAAATATAGCTAATAGGTGGAGCGATTTTAGAAATTTTAGTCAAGCTGACCAAAATTTCTTTGCAGATTTACTTCCTGAAATTGACGATGTTCAATTTAATCCTGACGGGACAAGTGATAAAGACCCTGGTGGAGAAGGAGGAAATTACAGCCTTATTCCGGTAGAAATTACCAGTTCTGATGGTGTCACTGCATCTGAACTTGATCCTATTGGTGATGTACAAGAGCTTAAGAAAGAGCTTACTGCTTTGGGAATCACTGCCACTGAAGCAATAGATATTTTAAGGAAAAGCAGACTAAGTAAACAAGATCAAAGAAGGGCAGGTAGACAAGCGATAAATGATCTGGCTAATCATTTTGCAGGATTATTAATCAATCAATTAGGTTTGAAATCTAAGGCTAGAAACTTCGATAAATCACAAGACAATTACACTTGGGCTGTTAAAGAAATACATAAAAGAGTTAATAATCATATAGGTTGCTCAGCCGGGGATAGAGAAAATCTTAGTTTAGAACAGATAGAAGAAGCTAAAGTTGCTATACCTAATATTGCCGATGATATGAAACAGGAATGGGAAAATGGCGAAATTTAAATCACTTATAATTGGTGCACAGTTAGAAGTGGCGTCAAGAAAAACTACTTGTAAACATAATAAAGAACATATTATCAGTAATGGAGAATTCAGACTTAAAGTAAAAAATTCCACACAAGGCCAATCATATTATTGTATTAATTGTGGTAATGATATGATTGTTCAAAGTAAAAAGAAACTTGAGGATTTGGAGCAACAACTTAAAATGTTAAATTATAACTCAGGTTCATGAGGTTGTATATTCAGTAGATTTTTTTCTGTTAAATTTATAAAAAAATAAATGTTAATATGTGTAGCCTCTAATCCTTAGAGGCTACATAGAAATTTTAAGGAATGCTATTCAGGCTACTTAAATAAAGAAAATGCACCATCACTTTCTTTGGGCGCAAACCAGAAAACTCTCTTGATTCCTCTTGTTATTGCAACATATGCTAAACGATATGACTCATCAGTTATCACTTGGTCGTAGCTATGCTTAAAATAAGGTATTTGTCGATAAACCTCATTTCTAAAAACATGACCAGTAAGAGCTTTGCTGTCATCAAAAATTACGCACACCTCACCTTGCAAGCCTTTTGCCTTGTGAACAGTTAAAAAGCTAATCCCATTTTCGTCATTATATTTTTTAATATATAGGTCTTTTATCATATCTAAAGTTTTATTAGTTCTACTTAAGACGATAACATGAGTCTTATCTTTTTTCGTTTGTGCTTTAACTAAAGTTACTTGACGGTGAATTAACTCTATTGCATTTTGTTTCCATAATTCTTGATTTTTGTCATCATACTCATAGCACACAACCCCATGCTCATCACCATCACCTATTCTGCATGGTAAAGATACTTTTTGTATCTTACCTTTAACAAGCTCCATCATTTTTTCAGCATCGGTTAAAATTTTCGAATCAGAACGATAGTTTTCCATCATCATGACAGTGTGGTGATTTTTTAATTTACTATGAACTGGGAAGAAACCAGAGAAGTTCATGAATATGTCTGGCGAACTCCCCCTCCATGAATAAATTGACTGCCAATCATCACCAATAGCCATTATAGTTGGTTTTCTGGCTAAAATTGCATTTTCTCTCTGTACTGATTTAAGCCAGTAAGCAATTTGTGGAGAAATATCTTGAAACTCATCTACCAAAAGATTCTCAAATCTCAGGTATTTATTAGCAAATAAACTCCTACGCTGTTTTAATACCGACTCATTTGAAAATATCATAAACATTCTGTTAAACGTCATAATGTTGTTTTTATGGAGTTCATCTTCAAATGCTGGCCAAAAAATCCCCAACGCATTAGAGAAATAGTGTTCAACACCTTTCTCTCTAAGTTGCATTTTAGATATTGTCGGCACTACCTCTTTTCCCAAACTTTCAATAAAAGAACCTTGATCATATAAAAGTTCAAGAATGTTAGAGTCTGAAATCTCACCATTAAGTTTTACAGAGAAATTACTTGGTGCCTCACCCGTTTCGAAAGTGTTTAGAAAGTTTGTTACGGAGTTTATCTTAGATTCACTATTAAGAAATATTGAAATTTTTGTGTTGTAACCTGAAGTTATTTTATTTTTAAAATATATAGCTTTACACAATAATATTATTTTTTTCTGATCTGCTTCGGTATCATCGAGTAATTCTTTATCGTCATATAGCTTTTCATTTCCAATCTTACCAGATAAGAAAACGGGCATTTTATTATGTTTAATATATCCATTAGAATAAAAATATCTTCCATTGACACTAAAGCATTGCATAGGTTCAGGCACAATGCCTTTAATCGGCCATTTTCCTTCTTTTTGCCAAAGTTCGTTGATTTTATTAACTAATGCAAGGTCTCTTTCGGCGGAATAATTTATAAGCCAATCTCTATCTTCATTTTTATCAAGTTTTGCAGAGGCAGTTATGGATAAATTAAGAAGAGTATCTATGGATTTTTTAAAATGTCCATTTTTGGAGTATAAGTCAGTGTATACCTTTTTTAATATTTCAACTTGCGCTTGACTTTTTCTTCCTAGTGGAAGCTCTAAGGTTGTTTCATCTTCATCCGGTTTATTACCAAGGAAGTCAAAAACATTCAAACCTGGCATAGAGCTTATAGAGAATCTATAAATTAGCGAATGAAAAGTATTTACGATAGACGCTAATTTTTCTGTATCAATTTTTTTGTCCCAAAATTGAAAAACTTTTATAACTTTTTCCGTTAGTTCTTCACATGATTTCTTAGTGAACGAAATTACAGTTATTTTACTAAGTGGAATACCCAGATAAAAGTGCATGAAAACTAAACGAAGAACTAATGTCGTTGATTTTCCTGAACCAGCTCCAGCAACAACGCACGTAGCTGGATGATCTGAAAAAATCATGTCCCATTGGGAATTTGACGGGGTGCTTATTATTCCACCATCTGTTGCAATCTTAACTTTCTCGAACATTATTTTTTTAAATTTTTCCTCAACACCAATTAATTCTGGTCCATAGATTGAATTGTCAATTGGTGACATAACTACATCATCAAGTTCGTTTTTGATAATGTATTTGAGTGTCCCGTTCTGATAGCCTTTTGAATAACCGTTATACTTACCGTGCCTGAATCCTTTCTTATAGGATCGACGAATCATTGATTTTATGCTTTTATAAAAAGTACTTAAAAGCATTTTCTCAATAACTTTCATATTTATTTCCACACTTCGTTAATTATAAAAATATTACGCGATGATACTTTTGTGTGTTAACAATGTAAATAATAGAGCTTGAAAAGGATATTTTGACTTTGATCAATGCGTTCTAATGAATTTAAAGATGTTTTATGAGAAATTCCAGCATAAAATGCTTGCGACTTAGTGCGGGTCACAGCTTTAAATGAAAAAAATCACATGCAGAACAATGGATTATCTAGAAGTTTTAATGCTGGAAAAGGCTCAAAAAAATTAGCTTTTTTATTTACAATAAGAAATATTTTATAGGGGTTCAATGTTTTTAAGGGTGGACAAACATCTTTTGTAATTACTATGGATTTTATTGTATTTCTCATTAAAAAATGTCTATCAAATAATGACTAACATTTAAAAACTAATTTCGGTTTCATACCGTCTTGTAATCTACATCCTTGACACCATGACTGGACGATAAATCGACCATCACCCATATTTCGCATACCAAAATCATTGTGTTTATAGAAAACGTGAGTGCCTGCTTTGCTTGAGCATGAAGGGCAACTTTTGAACACCTCGCCATCCTTTTCAATGATCACAGAGTCATGCAGGGGCCGTTGACAAGTGGAACAAACATCTTCCATAGGTTTTTCAGACATTAGATTGATTCTCCATTATTACAATTTAAATCAATAAGTTAGGTAATAACCATTGCTGGATGAAATTTAATCAAATCATAAACTAACGTAATCATATTGGCATTTGTCATAAAACTTTTCAAAACAAATTTACATTCTCAAATATGATGATTATTATTGCGGAATAAGAATAATCTTAACACCAAAAAAATAAATATCATTAAAAAACATGCATTTATAGATTTATTTTGTTTTTAGCCTTGTTTTTCGAGGTTAGTTGCCTTCTCTGAATGGTAATTGAAATTTTAGGATTTCTTCTTTGATACTTTCTGGATGATAATGTTATGCAAAAAAACATATCAAAAACAATGTATTCTGAATGGGTGTTAAGAAACAGCCTCTACTGGATGAGTGCGGTTGCCCGGTGGAAGCTTGATGAAAACGATCAGAACTGGCTCGTTTCGTTTGAACATTGGAACGAAGAGGTAGAGTTCGAGTTTGAACGACTTCTGAATGATTACAAGCTCAGGGAGAAGATTCAGGCACATACCGGCCAGGTCAGGTCTTCTATCATCGACAATGTTCTAAGGAGCATCGATTCGAGACTTGCCGAATGACTACGATGCCATTCAACTTTGACCGCCTAAGCAATGGCAAAGTCTTCATCAGCAACCTTGCTGGCTTTCACAGTTTCGTCGATGGCGAAGAGCTACATCTTCTTGCCGATAACAAATTCTCTTCTGAACAAACAACCTCCCGGCTACTTGAAAGCAGATTGTTCATTGCAGACGATGCGAATCAGGCAGTTTCAAAAGCCTCACTTAGTTCAGCCTTTGCCAAGCGACTGATGAACGAACTGGCCGTCAGACCAATCTTTATGATTGTACCGACTCTCAGGTGCGATCACACATGTAAGTATTGCCAGGTCAGTAGAGCATCGATTACTGCTGATGGTTATGACCTCAATCCAGAACTGATACCGCAAATCGTCAGCACCATTAAGAAGCTGGGCACTCCACCTTACAAGATTGAAGTGCAGGGCGGAGAGCCGCTTCTCAGATTCGATCTCGTCCAGGCAATTTATGAAGAGTGCGATAGTTCATTAGGTAGTGGTGCTTTCGAAATGGTTATTGCTACGAGTCTTTCAATACTCGATGAAAGCATCCTCTCTTGGGTTAAAGAACGGAATATCACCTTTTCTGTCTCTCTTGATGGTAATGAAGCCGTCCATAATAAAAACCGTATCCTCACCGACTCTCAGGCTCACAACAAAGCCATCACGGGCATTAGAAAAATCACAGAAGAGCTGGGAGCAAACCGGGTAGCTACGGTAACCACAGTCACTAAGGAGCTGACAAAAGAGCCAGCTTCCATAGTGGATGCTCATCTGTCTCTTGACCTAACCGACATGTTTATCAGGCCAGTAAGTCCTTATGGGTTTGCTCAGAAGCAGAGTTTCACTTTTTCAATGCCGGAATATTTTGAGTTTTATAAAAAGTTAATGCAGGAAGTGTTGCTTCAGAACCAGAAGGGCATACCTGTCGTTGAGCATTCGGCTTCAATCCATCTAAAGCGAATTTTCAATCCGGGCTTTAGTGGTTATGCAGATTTGAAATCACCAAGTGGAGTCGTGCTGAACTGCATCCTGTTTAATTATGACGGCAAGGTATACGGTAGCGATGAAAGCCGTATGCTTCAGAAAGTAAATCCCGAAGCAGATTTCAGTGCAGGAGAGTTTGCTTCACTGTCATTCAGTAGCAACGAATACTACCGTTCCGCTCTCTCATCTTCATTTAATTTCGCCATGCCCGGTTGTGATACCTGTGCTTACCAACCCTTCTGTGGAGCAGATCCTTGTCAGAACATCAGTGTTCATGGCGAGCCTGTTGGTGACAAGAGTCGTTCAACCTTCTGCCAGTATCACAAAGGGATGTTCCGCTTCCTGCTGAATGAAATCTCTCAGGATGGACCAATGGCTGAGATGCTCAAAAGGTGGGCTTATGTCTGAGGTGCTGAGAAACGATATTTTCCGGTTTTCATCAGACTTACCAGTTCAGCAAGGCTTCTATTGCCTGTTTAAAACCAAGCCCGAGAATCCTCAATTCTATCTGCCAAATTTGCTTGTCACTGCGACACAACTCGATTCCAGACTGCCTGCATATTTCGCAGACTCGATTGTGAGCCAGGAACTTTTCGATTCCATTGAAGATGGTGACATTGGGATCGTCAACAATGGCAACATGCTCCGGGTGATACTGTCCCGCAGAGCAAACCACAACACTGTCCTTGTTACTGAAAGGTGCAACAACAGTTGCCTGTTTTGTTCTCAGCCTCCTAAAGCTGGAAACGATGACTGGCTTCTCAACCAGTCAGCTCTCGCTATCGCTTCCTTCTCTCTGAATGGAGTAGTGGGAGTGAGCGGGGGAGAGCCTTTGCTCTATGGCGAAGACTTCCTGCATTTTCTGGATTTCATAATTGAAAATTCTCCTGACACAGCACTGCATGTTCTAACCAACGGAAGGAAGTTTGCGGATGTCAGCTTTACTCAGCAGATGAAAGAACGAAGCGAAAAGATCAAAATCACGTTTGGGATACCGCTTTATTCTTCAAGAGCCTCAGTGCACGACTATCTGGTCGGAAGCGAGGGAGCATTTGATGAAACAGTCAGGGGAATGATCAATGCCGGTAACTCAGGTATCAACATCGAATTGCGAGTCATCCCTACTCAAGCTAACTATACAGAGCTTGATGATATCGTAGAGTTTGCTGGTCGTGTGTTCTCTAACATTAACCAGATCTCCCTTATGGGGCTGGAATCGATTGGATGGGCCCGTAAGAACTGGTCATCAATCTTCATTGAGCACGACAACTATAGCGAACAAATCCTTTCGGCTGTAGACACTGCACACAGGTCAGGTATCCCTCTTACCATCTTCAATTATCCATTATGCTACCTTCCTGAAAGGGCATGGAATTTTGCAACTCAGTCAATCTCTGACTGGAAAAATTACTATCCCAAAGAATGTGATGAATGCACTCAGAAGTCTTCCTGTGCTGGTTATTTCAGTTCATCAAAAGGCCGTTTTCATCAACCCCCGAGACCAATAATATGAGAAAGATTAATTTCGCGGCTCTGCTTCCTGGTTTTTTGGCTCTTAACAATTCAGTCTGGGCAAGTGATTCTTCTACTGGTGCCAGTGACCTACCTGGTATGACCCTGAATGAGCATGATTTGGTGATAGCCCCGCTCAACACCGAAGTGCCGTTCTACATCGCAGGACACAGAAGTCACAGTTCTCACCGTAGTCACAGCTCACACCGTTCCTCATCAGGCGGAGGTTACTATGGCGGAAGCACTCCTTACTATCCCAAAACATACAGCTCGCCAAGCACTTCAGACTCCTCCAGCTCAGGGACTCGCTCTTCCTCCTCCTCAGTCCGTTCGCTTCGTTCCAATGACACGGATAGTTCAACTACAACAAGCTCAGTAGGAACAACAGGTGCCAATCGAGCGAATAGCGGGCTGACTTCGGATACAGAAAAACGTAAGCGGTTGATCATGAGGGTGCAGTTCGCATTACTCGATAAAGGTTTCTACAGCGGTAATATTGACGGGAGCATAGGACCTGCAACACGAACTGCCATCAGGAATTATAGAGTTGCAAATGGACTACCTACACCGGTAAAGGAAACCTTGGATGTACAGTTGTTAAATTCATTAAGTATTCTGGCTCGATAAATGATGATTTTTTCAAATCACATACTTTATCTTTAATTGGATTTAAATATCTTAAAAAGAGGAAGGAAAAATGTCAGTTAGTTATAATATATACAGGATGCCATATAAACAACTTTCCGATTTAACGGAAAAAATAATTAAAGAAGGACTGGTTGAGCAAAAAACAATCACGCATCAATCCTATAAGTTGAAGTTTTACTTTTCAGATAACTTAAAAGGAAATGAGGTATGGTGGTGGGATGTTTTTAGTGACTTTTTTAATGATACTATCAAAAAACCACATAATATATTTTATTTTGGTCTTATGATTGGGTTTAAAGAAATAGATCCTGAGAATTGCTACCTTATTAGTCTGGGTAAATCACATTTTTATCTTAGTAAGTTTATTGAGGCAGATTTTGGCTTGAATGTAGCAATGCGCATAGCTAATGATGAAAATATTTTGCTTAAAAAAAGCAGGTTCTTTTGTGGAGGAAAGAGCCAAGAGGCATCATCATATTCACAGTTTGTCCAAGGGTCATATTTCCCCGGTGAATCAATTGAGCATCTTAAAACAAAGGCAAAAGAAACTGACAAGTGGGGATGTAATAACATTACATTCTCAGATTCAATCCAATTGAGTAAAGATGGTTCCCCTACTGCATTAGTAGATGTTTTCAACGAAATCGATTCATCGTTAACAACTAAAGAAATCATAGAGTTTCCTAAATCTGAGAAGATTACTGACGAATTAAAAATAGAAGAACTTGATAACTATCTTTTAGGAGCTATTCTTTCAGGAAATGCAAATGTTATAATAGATGAAATACAATCTTTTGGTGCTTCAATTGTGATAAACAATGCTTTGACGCAATTTAAGTTGCATACAAAGGTTGAAGGGAGTAGCAAGCATTATCAATGGTCAAGTAAAATTAATGACATCAAAATATCTGAAGTTAAAGAGTTCTTTGATACAAATGACATCAATGATGTTAATAAAGTTTTTGTTAAGATAACTAATGAAGCTGATAAGGGACACACTGCTTCATTAAAAGAAATACTAAGTATTAGTTGCACAGAGGGAAGTGATCACTATTTTCTTAGACGGGGTGAGTGGAATAGGTTTAACTCCGCCTTCATGAAATATCTCTCTGTTTCCTTGAAAAGTATAACTTTCGTGAAAAAGGAATCTCTTAAAGAAGATGAATTCAAGGCATGGAAAATTTCAAAAGCCCAGCAAATTGCAACAGGCATTGCTAAAGATAAATTAGAATACAGGGAATATTACTTTAATGAAAAAATGGCACGTGATGAGGGCTATATACTTTTAGATCGCCAGCTTAAAAAAATCCCTTCATTGATTGAAGGTGGTAAGGATTATAATGTTGAAGTTGCTGATCTCTATAAAAATGGAGAGTTAATAGCCGTCAAAATATCAGACAAGCCGCATGATCTTATTTATAACATACAGCAATCCATAACAACAATTCAGAAAATAAAAAGAGGAACATTAGAATTTAAAAGTCACATATCTGATGTCATTTTATGGATTTCCACGACAAAAAAAGTCACGGAGTTAATTGAAATTAACTCGATTCAATTTTTACTAGCCATACAAACCTGGAAGGAAATTGTGGAAGGGTTTAATTTGAGACCCAAAATATATTACTCTCACCATGATAAAGAAAGCTAATAAATCATATGCGTGGGCCATTGAATATTTAATTTTTGGGGGGGCTATATACTACCCCACCCAAAAAATTTTAAAGTTTATTTCCCATAGCTCAATAAATATTGTTTTGCCATTAATTTTAGCTAATAAATCAAGTGGTCATTTTTTATTTCAAGTCTAAATTTTAGATATCATGCTGAAATAAATCTTAGGTAGAAAATTAATTTTTAAGTAAGTTTGTCAATATCAGAAATATTTGTTAGTTCATTAAGGTAATCGCTTTTATTCCTCAGGAGCCAATGAAAAACTTTTGGGTTCTCAAGCAGTTTCTTAATATGAGAAATGATAATTGTTAGTTTTAAACTATTGGAGCCGTAGGTTTCTTTAATTTTTTGAGTATCAAAATGGACTTGAGCCATTTCTTTTTCAAGTCTTTCTATTGCTTTTCTATTTGCAAGTCTGGAGTCTGATTTCTTTTTAGGTTGCTGGATTAAACACTCCGGGGAAGAGCTATGATATAGAGAATCTGAAAAAAGTGTTGAAAAATTTTCAAATTTTACCATCAAGTTCGCACATTCTATTTGTCTTAATGGAACCATTTTCTTTAAAGTCCTAAAGGTATTTATAGGGATATCTCTATCATTAAACAACTCAATCACTTCCGGGCATATACCTTTTAAAACAGATAGATTAGATTTCAGAGCCTCAAGACTTATATTCAATGCAGTGCAAAGCATTTCAGCAGGAACTCCTACTCTTACAGCTTCTTTTAGCATTCTTTGTGTTTGAATAATTGTAATACGATTAACTTTTTTATTAGGTGTGTAGGTGTCGTATGTTGTAGAAATAAGGCAGTTTACTTTATCTTCTCCTAAGTCTTTAAGGGCTTCGACCCGAAGATGACCATCGAGAATTTTCACAGAGGTATCCGTTTGATCAATGAAAACAAGTATTGGTTCTATTAACCCAATGGCTAATATAGTGCTTTTTATTTGTGCGTATTTTTTACTGATTTGAAAATTTGTTGGAAGCTTTTTTGTATAAGTCAGATCAGCGATTTTGAAGCTTACTGATTTGTCATTGAAGCAATATTTGATCATTTTACACCTCAGTTGGTAGTGTTTTTAACTATGACTTTAACAACATCTTGTAAACTCTCTTCACTTACTATTTTAGAAAAACTCTCATTGCTGGTAAGTTCTTTGAATATCTGACCTGCAACGAGTAGTTTGATTTCTACATATTCAGCTTTGTTTTTGATTTTTTTATGTTGGGAAATGTTGTCCTGATAAAGTTGCTGTAATTCATCAGTGGACATTTTTTTCTTTTTCTTCGCGACCCCGAAATTATTATTTATAAATCCCTTTAATCCTTCATCCCGTGAGTCGAGGATTTCACGGATTTTACCAACATCCTTATGCTTTATCAGACCTTCATCAAAAGCTTTAATCAACAGTTCCTGACCACCTTCAAAATCTACTCTTGCAACCTCAACCGCAAACGATATAGGTATACATCCTGATTCAACAGCCGAAAGTAGTTTGTTTTCACCTTTGTTAATAAGCATGGTTAAACTTGTAATCCAGTGCAAAGATAGCCCGGTTGAATTCGATATCTCTTTATTAGTTAATCCTTGCTCAGTCATTTCTTTTATTCGTTGGAATTGTTCTCCCGCTCTTGGGATTACTCGGGCCATATTTTCGACTAAACTCATTATGTAAGCTTGGTTTTCGTCTATATCCAATATAAATGCGGGAACTAATTCCTCTCCCAAGGCTGTCAATGATTCAAGTCTGCCTTGACCGCAAATAAGTGCGAAATCGTATTTTTTATCAATAATTTTTCTAATGGTTATTGGCTTCCTAAGCCCACTTGCATCTATACTTTCTGTTATTTCTGCATGTCTAAATTTGTTCCTTGACCGAGGAATTACCACCTTAATAGAAGATATTTTAACCATGTGAACATTTTGATCTTGCATTTATATTACATCCTTATCATCAGTTGATAGCATATTAAAGAATGGCTTGATATCATCAAAGCGATACATTTCAAACAAAAGATTATTATTGTCTTTGAGTTTTAGTTCTTGTTCTATGAGTTCAATTGACGGTAATATGTAATAATCAACAGGCTCAGTATTGAGACTATTCATTCTTGCAATGATGCTAATTTCTGGATTTAAACTCCTGTCCAATCGCACTACCCATCTATGTTTGTTTAAACCTGTTTTTTTGCATCGTGAAAGCACAATAGAAAAGATTAAGGATTTATTAACTGAAATCAGTTTATTTTCAAGTATCTTTACTTCACTGCTTATAATTTCATTTTGTATTTTGTTTACGATATCACTGTGCTTTTTTCTCAGGAAAGAGTTTATCTCTAAGTATTGATAATCTCGCTCAGGAGTATAGTCGATTAATTTATAGGCATTGAGAAGACCTCCAAAGCGGTTTGCAATTACACTGCTTGATGGACTACTATTCTCTTCATCTATAATAAATCCTGATATTTTTCCATGCTTGGAAAGAATTTTTCTCAAACAATCCAAGATCTTCTCATCGCTCATTTTTATAGAACGGTTATCGATAATTTCTTTAGCTAATCTGAATTTTTCTTCTGAAATAATAGGCTTAAAAAAAGAGTTATATTCAACCCAATCTTCTTCGGGGTTTTTAATCCTTTTTGTCTTTAATTTTTGTGAGGTCCGGTTGTATATGTATCTGCCAGTATATCTGCTATTGATAAGAACTGAGTGTATTCTACCTCGTGTCCATTCTGTTTTATCGCTAAATCTATACCCCTCCTGATTGATTCGTGAGGCTATAAGATACTCATTTAATCCATCAAAAATGAACATATTGAAGATCTTTTTTATTAGCTCGATTTCTTTCTTGGTTCCAGGAACGAGGACTATTCTATCTGTTTGAAGGCTCTTTCTCTCACCATGAGCGAGTAGCATCTTCGGTTTGTTATTATTATCGAGTAACTTTCTTTTTAGCCCATATCCCGGTGTGCCACCTTGGTAATAGCCTCTTTTAACAAGATTCACATGTCCCGCAAAAACTTTTATTGAAAGATTTTTACTAAATGCACCCGCTGCATACATAAGTGAAGAAAGTATGAATGTTTCAGTTTCACTGTTTTCTGGTAGATTTTCGGCACAATAAATGACATCCACATTGTTCATTTTTAATAGATATTTATAATAAATGCCCTCTTGAGGATCTTTGAAACGACCGAAACGGCTAACATCGTATACGAGGACTGCATCAATATTTATTTCCTTCGTAAGAACATCGTTTACAAGCTTATTAAAATCATGCCTTCCAGTTGTAGATACACCACTTTTACCTGCATCGTCATAGGTATGTATGATTTCCATATTGTGAGCATCCGCATACTTTTTGATGAATTGGGCTTGGTTATCTAACGAAAACTCCTGAAGGTTTGTGGACATCCTAAGATACTGGGCAACCTTAACTTTATGAATATATTCCATTTTATCAGACATTTAAGTACCTTGATGAAAAATTGAAAAAACATCATTGGTTAAAAATTGATCATTTTTCAATCAGTTGCAACCTTTTTATTTCTCGCTTGGCTTATATTAAATGGCCCTGCAAAAAAATCACTCTGTGAGAGTGGGTGATGAAGGGCCAAGTGGAGCTAGGGCAGTTTGGCAGAAGAGAATTATTGTATCTCCAGCTTTTAAGATTTAATTATAAGATGAGCGATCTCAAGATTAGAGAGTGAAATAATAAGGATTTAATAAGAATATATATTTTAATTAAAATTCTCAACTGACATTGAGATTGTGAATAAATAAATCAATGAAAAAAATCCTTGAATATTTTATTTTATATTGCATCCATTTAAAGAGAGTAAGTTCCAATTTTTAAATGTCCTTAAGTCTCGTTCTTTCTGTTTTAAATGAATTGGATGGTTTGACTTTATAAGAAAATAAGATAAAACTTGTATTACATTCAATTAAAGAGGTTTTTTTGACATGAATAAAAAAGAAATTACAGATGAAGACATAAAAGAAGTTGTGGTCAGGCTTGGTGAGATTACATCAAAATTGTTAAGTGATAGGGGGGGGAAGTAACAATTTCTTAAACTTTCCAGGTGGTAATATAGTTATTGAGTTAATTTGGAAGCATTTCGAACTTAGCTTTGCTGAAAAAGCACTTTTCATAATAAATAACTTTGATTTATCAAGTTATTATACCGAAAAAAATGGCGAGATTGAGCATTGGATCGTAGAAGAATTGCTTGATTATAATCTTGATAACACCCTTGAGGATATGTTGGTTAGAAGAAGAGTTAAGGAAGAAAAGGATAATGTAAGTAGTATATTGAATCCTAAAAATGGCGAGTGTGATGATTTTAGAAAAAGATTATAAATATCCAAAAAAATATTTTTTGGAAAAAATAAAAGCCAGTCATTCATTGCTGGCTTTTATTAGGTTTAAACTTACTGGCCTATATCGCGAAGCCTCTTGCCAGACATCAGATTTTTTTCAATGTGCTCAAGAGTAACCCCTTTAGTTTCAGGGACGAGCAGAAAAGTTATTATGATGAAGATCAAGTTGAACCCTGTGTATAGCCAGAATGTCCCAGCCGGACCTATGCTACCCAGAAGAGAAAGGAAGGTCGCACCGATAATCATGTTTGCAACCCAATTCGTCGTGGTTGAACAGGTAATCCCAAAGTCCCGGCATTTTAGGGGCTGTATCTCAGAACACAGTATCCACACCACAGGAGCAGCACTCATAGCATAGCCACCGATGCATAGCATCGTCATACCCACCGACACCCATGACAGACCTGTGCTGATTTCTCCCTGACCCGCTTTCATCAGACAGTAGCCCAGAACCATTGTGGCGAAGGCCATTACACTGAATCCTATCTTAAGGATTGGCTTCCTTCCTGTCTTATCAACCGTGAAAACTGCAATGAAGGTTGCGAACATGAAGGTCAGACCCACGACAATGGTCGCTATCATTTGTTCCTGAGTGCTGTGGAAGCCAGCCATTTTAAAAATCTGAGGAGCGTAATACATGATAATGTTCATACCCGTAAACTGTTGCATACCTTGTAGCAACATACCGAGATAAACGGCTCGTCTCACATTGCTGTTCTTCCTGAAAAGAGCAAACCCTCCCTGCTTCATACGGAGACTTTCCCTTATCTCATTCAGCTCCTGTCGTGCTTTCTCAGATGTGTCTCTGAGCATTCTGAGTACTTCTTCCGCCTCTACATGTAAACCTTTAGAAGCTAGCCAGCGGGGGCTGTTAGGCAGGAATATCACCATAACGAAAAGAATAACCGCTGGTATAGCGAGAACTCCAAGCATTGCTCGCCAGTTGCCACTGTAACTAAATGCAGTATCCGACAGGAAAGCTACGACAATTCCAAAAGTGATCATGAGCTGATAAAGGCTGATCATTTTTCCGCGAACATTTTCTGTTGCCATCTCTGACAGATAGAGTGGGGCTGTGTAGGAAGCAATACCAACGGCCAGCCCGAGCAGAACCCTGAATGTAAGAAGAACTTCGACACTGTTTGCGAATGCAGAACCAAGTGAACCTACGATGAAGAGAATGGCTCCAGCCATTAGGCTGTATTTTCTTCCGAGACGATGCGAAACCCAGCCATTGCAGATTGCTCCAATCGCGGCTCCCAGCATCATACTGCTAACAACCCATTCCTGTTCATGACTGGTTAACTGAAAATGTTTTGTGATGAAAGGCAGGGCACCTGAGATTACCCCTATATCCAATCCAAAAAGAAGCCCTGCGAGAGCAGCAGAAATGGATACAAAGAGATTCATTCTTCTGACTTTTGATTGATGGTCACTATCGTATGTGACTGTCTGATTTACATGAGACATCATTAAGCTCCGCTCATACAGCATGTAATAGTGCTCAAGCTTACTCAGGGGTTTCAGGCAGGATTAGGGCAACTGTCTCTCAAGATATGGACTTTATTGCTAAAGCTGTAGTTTGTGTGATGAGGATCTCACTACCGATCCTCATCATCATAATATTTTTTCAACTAAATAATATTTAATGGCTTGTCCCAGTCATATCGAGTCAGCACGAGTTTGATTTTACCTTCAATTTCACCATATCTTTTTTCTGAGTGTGAAAGGAAATACTCTCTGATGAGTGGTGGCAATATCTTAGACTTATATCTCAATATAGTCGTATGCCAGAAGTCTGGGGGCAGAGCTTCACCCGGATATCGATCCTGCAACTTTAACTGCCAGTCAGAACTCATAAGATCATCCCAAAATATTTTCCGCAGGTTGACTGAGTTACTGTCAGGGGTTCCAGCCAATAATAACTGATTAGGCAGTGCTACAAGCTGAAGCTCTTTTACTTTAAGCTCGTTATTTCTGATAGAAAGGCTAAACCGTTCTGTCAGATCGGCAACTTCAGAAATGTCATTATAGGCTTCATAAATGGACTGAGTTATAGCAAGGAAAGTCATGTGAAAATTTTCTTCGCTCATAACCTCTGCTAACGGATCATTATCAATGAGTAATTTAACATCAGATAGTAGTGCTTTTATTTTCGGATTTAACTCGGGCTGAATACCACTTGTCAGAGCTAACAGTTTTTCAGGATAGAAAACCACATCCTTTTCATTGAATTGATTTTCCAGTTCCAGTAACCATTCATGAATAGTTTCCTGTGAACGATTAGTGTATATGTTCTGGAGATAGTTATCATTGTCCAATGTCTGCTCCCTAAAAATGAATTTTCAAAACATGATTTATATTAATTAACAGGTTATATGTTTGACTAAACATTGCTTTGTTATAAGTTTAGACTAAAATTCACCTGTCTAATTAGAAATTAAAAATCAGGTTCAGTAAGGGGTTATAAATGCTAAGTTTTACTCGTCAGGGAAATCAGGAAGGACCGACATTAGTTTTTATGCATTATATTGGTGGTTCTGCTAACAACTGGACCCCTGTAATTAACAATCTCATACATGATTACGATTGTATTGCTTTTGATATGCCCGGTTTTGGTAACTCTGGAGCCTTAGAAGATATGAGTATTCAATCGCAGGCTAAAACTCTGTGGGAAAATATTCTTGATCTTAAGATAAAAATCCGTTCCTGATTGGTCACTCAATGTCTGGTAAAATCGCGGCCGTTATGTCTTTACAATTCCCAGATACAATCAGTGGACTTATTCTCGTTGCTCCATCACCACTTACTCCACAGCCTATGACTGTCCAGCTATATCTGCAACAGAAAGAATGGACGGGAAGTTCAGAAGAAGCTAAAGCATTTGTAGAAGGTGCATGTTCACAGCCGTTGAAACCGGCATTAAAAGAACTCGCTATTAAAGACACCCTGCAAGCTGACTGTGAAGCATTTCATAAATGGGCTGATAGTGGAAGTCAGGAGGATTTCGAAGGTGCCTTTGATAAAGTAAAACTGCCAGTTAAGTTAATAATTGGTAATGATGATAGAAGTGTTCCTAATATCACCGAACAAATCAAAAGGACTTTGGTATATTTCAATCCTTATTCTTTTGAAATTATAAACGATTGTGGTCATCTCTTACCTTTAGAATGCCCTGAGAAACTTTCCAAAGAAATAGGTGTTTTTGTAAGTTTGATTCGTAAGTGATTTTTCGGCAAGTTTTCAATGGTTGATTTAAAAATCATGAATATTTTCCTTGAAAACTCTTTTCTAAAATCTTTGGCTTTTTTGACAGGGATAGTTCTTACAGAGTAAGAATAAACGTTTTTTTACTACTTTGAGTAATGATTTTTTTAAAATGACGATTTTAGTATTGACACACTTGTAATTTATGTTAAATAAAAATAAATAAAAGGAGAGTTAAATGAAAGGTGAAATGATTTTAGAAAAAGAAAGTTTATCCTTAAAAGGTGCTAAAGTATTTTTAGCAAAGATTCATGATGATTTGCAGGCATTCCTTGAGAAAAATAATATGATTGAGGATTATGAAATGTACCCTGCTGAGGATGTTGTTTATATCATGCTCAGAGATTTTTACAACTCGGAAGAGTGTTTAGAGCTTTGTACTATTGTTCATAGATTTCAATTGACCGATCTTGCCGAATATAAAAGTGTCGATTGGTGGTTCTTATCTTCTTTGGCATTCGATGTAGATATTGATAAAGTTAGAGGCATCATCGAAAAAAAGATGGCTGAAGAAGAAAAGATTAAAATAAACTCGATTGTTGTTAGTGAAGAAGATGTAAGTATTAGGAAAAGAATATAAAATACAATCTGTATTGACATTGTATTTTATGGTGGTGTTAATTATGTGAGTTATCTAATATAAGAGGATTAATTATGACTATAGAAGATTTTTGGAATAAAGCATTCATAGCTTGTTTAACAAGACTTCCTGTGAGTGAGGCTAAGAAAGAAGCGGATATAGCATTAAATATGTGCATAAAAAATTGGGATTCTAAGAAAGATAAGTTTATTCCATTTCATAACAAATGGCAAAGTCAAAGCGTGGGGGATGTTTTTATTCCTTCAGAAGGAACTCAATCGGAAAACTTCCCCGGTTATTTGGATGAGGAGGAGAGTGACAGATAGTTAAGGTGTGTATGAGTATCCATCACTATTTAACTTATCTAATGCTTCATCGAAGGAATAAGCGACTGATAGAACTTTAGGCGGAGAAGATTTAACAATAACCCAATATTCATATTGTGGCGGAACATAGGTCTTGCCATTTTCATCAACCTCTTCCACTCTAACTATTGTTGCGGACGGTTTATGTTTTTTAAACAGGTCTATCATTTATTCCTTCTCCTTATAAAATAAAAACCATAAATTGTGGTTTAGTTTATAATCTTAAACTAAAAAAACTGTTAGGAGTTTGTCAATTTTTTTGTTTTCAAAATAACTCGGTTTTACTCATATTTTTGTGTATGAAAATACCTATATCCTTTGTCATAGCATTGTAACTCTTACCGTAAAAATTAGCTTAGTATGTATGCCATTTGTATGTCAATCAAGAGGTTTAATTTATAAGTTCAATAAAAACATCGAATTAAATAAATTAAATAATACTGCTGCATCATGGGCGTGTGGCCAGTAAAGTCCATTTGCGCTGCTCCTTTCATCTCGTTTTCGCTCAAAATTCACTCGTTCAATCATGGCTGCCCGATATGAGCAGGCCAGTATGGTGCGTTATCTCACAGACGGATAACCAAGGCGCAGATATTAGCATTTTGCCCTGCGCGCATCATCCGCCCGCAATGGATTCTGGCTGCCGACCTTAACAAATTGCGATAAGCAGTAAAAAGTAAAATCGGGGGATAAAGGTAAAGTGTGGAGCTGTCCCGCAAATTTTCGCTGCAACCCACTGAAACCAGGGAAAAGCGGCGTAAATTTAAGATATTGCTCTGTATCCCGCTTTGATGAACGATTACCATGTTGGCTTCCGGTTTCATCTGGCTTATGGATATCTAATGCGTTTTAAGGTTGCTTTTCTTCCACTTATCGCCTTGCTTGCTGCCTGCAGCAGTAAGCCTGCAACCCAGCAGCAAACCGCCGTTGTGCCTGCACCAAAAGGTGGTTTCTTACTGGAGCCTTCACACGCCGTTCAGCCGATGTTTGGTGATTTCGCGGGGAATCCGGCGGCTGAGCAGTTTATTGATCAAATGGTGGCAAAACACGGTTTTAACCGTGATCAACTGCATGCGGTGATCGGCCAGGCGAAGCGTCTCGATTACGTGCTGCGTCTGATGGACCAACAAGCGCCAAGCTACACGCCGGCGACGGGGCCGAACGGTGCCTGGATCCGCTATCGCAATAAATTCATCACGCCAGATAATGTACAAAATGGCGTGGCATTCTGGGATCAATATCAGGACGCTCTGCAACGCGCTCAGCAGGTTTATGGCGTGCCGCCGGAGATCATCGTCGGAATCATTGGCGTGGAAACACGTTGGGGTCGGGTGATGGGCAAAACGCGTCTGCTGGATGCGCTGGCCACCTTATCCTTTAGCTATCCTCGTCGCGCGGCCTACTTCAGCAGCGAACTGGAAACCTTCCTGCTGATGGCGCGCACTGAACAGGATGATCCGCTGGATCTGCGCGGTTCCTTTGCGGGTGCAATGGGGTACGGCCAGTTTATGCCGTCTTCCTATAAAGAGTATGCGGTCGACTTCAATGGTGATGGCCACATTAACTTGTGGGATCCTGTGGATGCGATTGGCAGCGTAGCAAATTACTTTAAAGAGCACGGCTGGCGGGCAGGGCAGAATGTTGCCGTACCGGCAAGCGGGCAGGCTCCTGCGCTGGAAAATGGCTTTAAAACGCTTTATCCAGTGAATACGCTGATGGCAAGCGGCCTGACGCCACAAGGATCGCTGGACGGTAATAACCAGGCGAGTCTGCTGCGCCTTGATCTTGGCACCAGTTATCAATATTGGTATGGCCTGCCTAATTTCTATGTCATCACGCGTTATAACCACAGCACACACTATGCCATGGCGGTATGGCAGTTGGGCCAGGCAGTGGCGAAAGCGCGTCAGGGCAACATGCTTTAATGCTGTCCTTATAAAGAGTGAGGGTATAAGATGGCGCCCCTTTTGCGGTGCCATCTTCACCGCCTTTCGACTTCTGAGGAATGCTCATGACAACATTACCTGCTTGCCCTGTGTGTCAGGCTGATTATACCTGGCAGGATGGTGAGAACCTGAACTGCCCATCTTGTGGCCATATCTGGTCGCCGAGTGCTGATGCAGCATCGGAGGGTTTGGTGGTGCGGGATGCCAATGGCAATCTGCTGGCCGATGGTGACAGCGTTACCGTGGTCAAGGATCTCAAGGTGAAAGGCAGTTCTTCAACCCTGAAGATTGGCACCAAAGTGAAAAGCATTCGTCTGGTTGAAGGCGACCACAACATTGATTGCAAAATCGATGGTTTTGGCCCGATGAAACTCAAATCTGAGTTTGTGAAAAAGAACTGAGTACAGGACGGCTGTCCGGCCGTCCCTTATTGTGATCACATCAGCAAACGATCCAGCTCTGCGCACTGCTCAACCGTGAGTTCGCCGCCATAATTACGTGAATGGCTGCCCATAGAATCATATTTGCGCGCCACTGCGGTTTTGATAGTCGTGACAAAGTCATCGCCGATGGTGTAAATCGCCATCAGCTTACCAATACGCTGTTGAATCTGTGCCAACTGCGCTAACTCTCCCGCTCGCCATGCGTGCATCGCCTCGGCAAACAACTCCGGTACGATGTTGTTTAAGCCGGAAATCACCCCGGCACCGCCTGCCAGCAAATTGGGCAGAAGATATTCGTCATACCCTGAAAGTACGGTGAAATCAGGGCGAACCTTTTTGGTTTCTTCAATCAGGGCTCGATTGTGTGAAAGACAATCCATGGTGTCTTTAATGCCGATAAATTGCGGCAGTTCAGCGGCTAATTCAGCCACCAATGCCGGCGTTAAATCGCAGCCGGTGCGCGCCGGAAAGTTGTAGGCAAACCACTTGCCACCTAACTGTTTATCCAGTGCTTTAAAGTAGCTCAACAGCTGTTTCTGCGTTTGCCCATAGTAATAGGGCGGCAAAACCATCACTGCGTCATAACCATTTTGCCAGGCAGCTTCAGCGAGCTGCAACATGTCGGGAACACAGGTACTTGAGATATTCGCGACCATGGTCAGTGGCGAAAGCTGACGAGCTTCGCGAATCAGCATCAGCCGTTCCTGTTGGGTCAGCGAAGCAAACTCCCCGATACTGCCCATCAACAACAGCGTATCAATCCCCGAGGCGTTCAGGCGCGCAAAGTGGCGGCCCAGCGCATCAATATCGAGCTTATTATGTTGATCGAAAGGGGTAACTGAAGGACACCAGACGCCGGTTAATTCAGGTTGTGCAGCCATAACGCGATCCTTGATTTTTAAAAATGAAACCTTGTTTTAACTTAGTGATCGTGACTGACATTAACCAGTGAAAAAGGGTAAAAAGGTGAGACATCGCACTTTTCTCTTCGCTTAGCGATTGAGAAAACAGGTAGTGTGATGCTCTTCAGCCAGACAGGAGCGTTGCCATGCAAGACTGGAATCCACAGCTGTATCGTCAATTTGAATCGGAACGCACGCGCCCTGCGCGTGAACTATTAGAACGTATTCCACTAACCGACGTGCATTTCGCAACTGACCTCGGATGCGGTCCCGGCAACAGTACTGAGCTGCTGGCGCAAGCGTGGCCAGACGCGGTGATTACAGGCATCGATAGCTCTGCAGCCATGCTGGAACAAGCGCATGAGCGGTTACCTGCCTGCACTTTTCTGCAGGCGGATATTCGTACCTGGCAGGCTAACCAGCCACAGCAGGTCATCTATGCGAATGCTTCGCTGCAGTGGCTAACCGATCATCACACGCTGCTGCCGCATTTGGTTGAACAGCTGGATATCGGTGGCGCTCTGGCGATACAGATGCCGGACAATCTTGATGAAGCCTCTCACAGCTTGATGCGTAAAGTGGCGGCCAGTGAACGCTGGCAGGCACATATCTCGCCACAGGCCGCCGATCGCAAACGCCTGCTAAGCACGGAACAATATTATGATTTGCTGAGTGATGCAGGCTGTCAGGTGGATATCTGGCGTACCACGTACTATCACCCAATGGCCGATGCGCAGGCCATCATTACCTGGCTCCGTGCCACGGGCTTGCGTCCCTTCCTCGCCGGATTGACTGAACAGCAACAGGCCGATTTTCTGCATGACTATCATCATGCATTAATGCCGGCTTATCCCCCACGCAGCAATGGTCAGGTTTTGCTGGCTTTCCCGCGTTTATTTATGGTGGCAGTGAGAACGCATTAGTATCGTGGAAGCGCGCACGCAAAATGGTGTGACAGAGGTTGAAAAGGGCGCTCTGTTGCACCATTTATGTCTAACGCGCAGCGCCAAAACAGGAGAAGGCGATGAACGACCAACAGTTGCAGCAGCTCAGCCAGCGTATTGGTGAACAGCTGAAGAAACGCAAGGCAACGGTGACCGCGGCGGAATCCTGCACCGGTGGCTGGATTGCCAAAGTGTTTACCGATGTCAGTGGCAGCTCTGCCTGGTTTGAGCGGGGTTTCGTGACCTACAGCAACGAAGCCAAACAGCAGATGGTGGGCGTGCAGGCAGCGACTCTGGCGCAGTATGGCGCGGTCAGTGAGCAAACTGTGCGTGAGATGGCTCAAGGTGCCTGCAATGCCGCCGCTGCTGAGTTTGGCATTGCTGTGAGCGGGATTGCGGGGCCAGATGGCGGTTCAGCAGAAAAGCCAGTGGGTACCGTGTGGTTTGCCATTGTCGGACCTTGCGATCGTGTTCTGGCGCAGCGGCAGATCTTTGCCGGAGACCGTGACGCGGTGCGTCGGCAATCCGTCAGTTGGGCGCTGCAAACACTGCTTGATGAATTTCTGACAAATTAAACTTGATACTGTATGGTCATACAGTATAATTACCGGCAACAGAACGAGCAGGCACACAATGATGTCGGCTTACCCAGCATGATTAGGAGTGGAAATGGCGATTGACGAGAACAAACAGAAAGCTTTAGCTGCCGCGCTGGGCCAGATTGAGAAACAATTTGGCAAAGGCTCGATCATGCGCCTGGGTGAAGACCGCTCAATGGACGTAGAAACCATCTCAACCGGTTCACTGTCACTGGATATCGCGTTGGGGGCTGGTGGCTTGCCGATGGGGCGTATCGTTGAGATCTACGGACCAGAATCTTCCGGTAAAACCACGCTGACGCTACAGGTGATTGCCGCTGCACAGCGTAAAGGTAAAACCTGTGCCTTTATCGATGCTGAACATGCGCTTGATCCGGTGTATGCCAAAAAACTCGGCGTTGATATCGACAATCTGCTGTGTTCGCAGCCGGACACCGGTGAGCAAGCGCTGGAGATTTGTGATGCGTTAGCACGCTCCGGTGCCGTTGATGTGATCATCGTTGACTCCGTTGCGGCACTGACGCCGAAAGCGGAAATCGAAGGTGAAATCGGTGATTCGCACATGGGTCTGGCCGCACGTATGATGAGCCAGGCGATGCGTAAGTTAGCGGGTAACCTGAAGCAGTCCAACACGCTGCTGATCTTCATCAACCAGATTCGTATGAAAATTGGTGTGATGTTCGGTAACCCAGAAACCACCACCGGTGGTAACGCACTGAAATTCTATGCTTCTGTTCGTCTTGATATCCGCCGTATCGGTGCGATTAAAGAGGGCGATGAAGTGGTCGGTAGCGAAACCCGCGTAAAAGTGGTGAAGAACAAAATCGCTGCGCCATTTAAGCAGGCTGAATTCCAGATTATGTACGGTGAAGGCATCAACACCTTTGGCGAGCTGGTGGATCTCGGCGTGAAACACAAACTGGTTGAGAAAGCCGGTGCGTGGTACAGCTACAACGGCGAAAAGATTGGTCAAGGTAAAGCGAACTCGACCAACTTCCTGAAAGAGAACCCAGCGATTGCTAACGAGATCGATAAGAAGTTACGCGATCTGCTGCTGACGGGTGCAACGGCTGGAGCGGGTGCAGCAGAAATTTCTGCTGATAACTACGAAGAAGCTAGCGAAACCAACGAAGATTTCTAAGATATACCCCCACGGGAGCAGCGATGCTCCCGTTTGCATTTCCCCGTCAACACTTCCCCTGATCGTCTTCTTGCTTTACCCTGCGCAACAGTCAGAACAAGGTCAAATTCATGTCATCATCATCTTCAACGGCTTCGGCGCCGACATTTTCCCGTTTGCTGGATCGTGCCATGCGTGTCTTATCGCAGCGAGACCACAGTCGTGACGAATTGAAGCGCAAGCTGCAACTCTCTTCTCAGCGTGCAGCTTATCTGAAGCAAGAAGAAAATGTGCCGATACCGGATGAGCTGCTGGAAAAGGTGCTCGACTGGTGCCAGGAGAGTGGCTGGCTCAACGATCAGCGCTTCACCGAACGCTTTATCCAAAGTCGCGCACGTAAAGGTTACGGCTCACAGCGCGTGCGCATGGAATTACAGCAGAAGGGCATCAGCCGCGATGAGATCAATCAGGCGATGATGGATACTGAAGTGGACTGGAGCCAATGCGCGGCCGATTTGGCTAAGCGTAAGTTTGGTGATCCTCTGCCGCAAACCTGGGCTGAGAAAAGCAAGGTACAGCGCTTTTTAATGGCTAAAGGCTTTATGATGGAAGATATTCAGGCAGTTTTCAGAAATATTGACGACTGAAAGGCGATGGGATTTTACTTCCCACTGAAGAAAATTTATCTTATTCCCACTTTTTGTTCCTCAATCAGCGGTAAACCTGCAGATGTGGTTTGCCCGCGAAAGGGAACGTTCGTTAGCGTGATTCCAGGAATTATATGAGCAAGAGCACTGCTGAGATCCGTCAAGCGTTTCTCGACTTTTTTCATAGCAAGGGACATCAGGTTGTAGCCAGCAGCTCCCTCGTACCGAACAACGACCCAACGTTGCTGTTTACCAATGCGGGAATGGTGCAGTTTAAAGACGTTTTCCTCGGTCAGGATAAACGCGATTATGCACGCGCAACGACGTCTCAACGTTGTGTGCGCGCCGGTGGTAAGCACAACGATCTTGAGAACGTGGGTTACACCGCTCGTCACCACACCTTCTTTGAAATGCTGGGTAACTTCAGCTTTGGCGACTACTTCAAGAAAGAAGCGATTGCTTATGCCTGGGAACTGCTGACGGGTGAGCAGTGGTTCAAGCTGCCGAAAGAGCGTCTGTGGGTCACCGTTTATGAAACCGATGATGAAGCCTTCGAAATCTGGGCTAACGATGTCGGCGTGCCGCGCGAACGTATTATTCGCATCGGCGATAACAAAGGCAGCGCCTACGCATCTGACAACTTCTGGCAGATGGGTGATACCGGCCCTTGTGGTCCGTGCACCGAAATTTTCTACGATCACGGCGACCATATCTGGGGTGGCCCACCGGGTAGCCCGGAAGAAGATGGCGATCGCTACATCGAGATCTGGAACATCGTCTTCATGCAGTTCAACCGTCAGGCCGACGGCACCATGGAACCTTTGCCGAAGCCTTCTGTTGATACCGGTATGGGCCTGGAGCGTATCGCCGCGGTACTGCAGCATGTTAACTCCAACTATGAAATCGATCTGTTTGCCAAACTGATCAAGGCCGTTGCGCAGGTTACAGGTGCAACCGACCTTAACAATAAATCGTTGCGCGTGATCGCTGACCACATTCGTTCCTGTGCATTCCTGATCGCTGATGGCGTGATCCCATCGAATGAAAACCGCGGCTATGTGCTGCGCCGTATCATTCGTCGCGCAGTGCGTCATGGCAATATGGTGGGTGCCAAAGAAGCCTTCTTCTATAAGCTGGTCGCGCCATTGATTGACGTCATGGGCGATGCCGGTGAAGACCTGAAACGCCAGCAGAAGCATGTTGAAAATGCTCTGAAAAATGAAGAAGAGCAGTTCGCTAAGACGCTGGAACGCGGCCTGGCATTGCTGGATGAAGAGTTGGCCAATCTGCAAGGCGATACGCTGGATGGCGAAACGGTCTTCCGTCTGTATGACACCTTCGGTTTCCCGGCGGATTTGACTGCCGATGTCTGCCGCGAGCGCAATCTGAAGATTGACGAAGCGGGCTTCGAAACGGCCATGGAGCAGCAGCGTCAGCGTGCACGTGAGGCCAGTGGTTTCGGTGCTGACTACAACAGCGTAATTCGCTTTGATTCAGCCACTGACTTCAAAGGTTATGACCAGCTTCAGGCTGAAGGCACCGTGCAGGCGCTGTTTGTTGGCGGTCAGCAGGTTGAGCAGATCGCGGCTGGCCAGGAAGCGGTAGTGATTCTGGATCAAACACCATTCTATGGCGAGTCAGGTGGCCAGGTGGGCGATACCGGCGTGCTGACTGGGCAGAATGCTGAATTCAGCGTCCAGGATACACAGAAGTATGGCAAAGCCTTTGGTCATATAGGTAAGCTCAACCGCGGTGAGCTGCGTGTGGGTGACCGCCTCAATGCACAAGTGGATGAAGAGCGCCGTGCGCGTATTATTCTCAACCACTCCGCAACACATCTGATGCATGAAGCGTTACGTGAAGTATTGGGCGATCATGTAGGTCAGAAAGGCTCACTCAACAACGATAAATACCTGCGCTTCGACTTCTCTCATACCGAAGCGATGAAGCCAGAGCAGATTCGCACTGTTGAAGATATCGTTAATACCCAGATTCGTCGCAATTTACTCATCCAGACTGAAGTGATGGATCTGGATGAAGCCAAAGCGCGCGGCGCAACGGCGTTGTTCGGTGAGAAGTATGAACAGCGTGTGCGTGTGGTCAGCATGGGTGAATACTCCGTTGAGCTGTGCGGCGGTACGCACGCAGCGCGCACTGGCGACATTGGCCTGTTCCGCATTCAGTCTGAATCCGGCACGGCGGCAGGTGTGCGTCGTATTGAAGCGTTGACGGGTGAAGGCGCAATGGCTCAGCTGCATGCGCAGAGCGATCAGATAACTGAAATTGCGCAGGTGGTTAAAGCTAACAGCAGTAATCTGAATGAGAAAGTACGCGGTCTGGTTGATCACGTTCGCGCGCTGGAAAAAGAACTGCAGCAACTGCGCGATCAGCAAGCAGCTCAAGAGAGTGCCTCGCTGAGCAGTAAAGCAGTGGACCTGAAGGGTACCAAACTGCTGGTCAGCGAGCTTAACAACGTTGAGCCGAAGATGCTGCGCACCATGATGGATGACCTGAAGAATCAGCTCGGCTCGGCCATCATTGTGCTGGCAACTGTTGCTGAAGGTAAGGTTTCCCTGATTGCTGGGGTGACTAAAGACCTGACTGACCGCGTCAAAGCGGGTGAGCTGGTCGGCGAACTGGCCGCTCAGGTTGGCGGTAAAGGCGGCGGTCGTCCTGATATGGCTCAGGCGGGTGGTACAAACCCTGAGGCACTGGCTGGCGCACTGGCTGGCGTGTCGGAGTGGGTGAGTAACCGACTGTAACGAATTAAAATTCAGCATCGTGAGTAGCGCCAGAACCCCCGTGTTCTGGCGCTTTTTAACGCGGTGTGCACCCGATAATGACAAAGTCCGGTTGATGTAGTGTATTTCGGCTAAACTAACTATCAGCAGAATGTATTGGCGTGGCGATGCACAATGGTGTATTTGTCATAGACATTGTTCAGCGTTATATGATGGATATGGCCGGGAGACCGAACAGGCCCGACTCTTTTAATCTTTCAAGGAGCAAAGAATGCTTATTCTAACTCGTCGAGTTGGTGAAACCCTCATGATTGGCGATGAGGTGACTGTAACGGTGCTGGGTGTTAAAGGTAACCAGGTCCGTATTGGCGTCAATGCGCCTAAAGAAGTTTCGGTGCATCGCGAAGAAATCTATCAGCGTATCCAGGCCGAAAAAACTCAGCAAACGAGTTACTAACGGATTCAGCGCCTCGCATCCTGCGAGGCGCTACCGCTTTTATCCCCCCATCTTCATTTTTTCCGCCCTTAACCTCATTTTCTTTCTTCCCATTTTGTTAACTGCAACGTGCTTTCGCTGTTGATTAATCACTCTTTTTGTCGGCAAAACATCCTAATTGCGCGTCATTTGTGCAAACAGAACGATATCCAGAAAAAGTCGGGAAAAATTGTTTGACTTATAAGTGCGGGAAAGTAATATGTGCGCCACGCAGTGCCGATGAGCAGAAACAAGTTCAGAAGCACAGTTCGGAAGAACGCGTAAGGTGAGGTGGCCGAGAGGCTGAAGGCGCTCCCCTGCTAAGGGAGTATGCGGTCAAAAGCTGCATCCGGGGTTCGAATCCCCGCCTCACCGCCATTTCCGATGCATCCATAGCTCAGCTGGATAGAGTACTCGGCTACGAACCGAGCGGTC